>DATLPO010000085.1:0-27599 GCA_035535675.1 Candidatus Limnocylindria bacterium | reverse complement strand
CAGGAAGCGAGGCAGTCGCAGCAGGCCTTGCGCTGGACCGGGTCAACCCGAACTACTCAGGCACCCTGCCGCCGTACGCTGCGGCCAACTACTGCATTCATTCGAGCGTGCAGTTCTACAGCGCCACCCTGGAGCCCAAGGGCGGCAACATCAGGCTGACGCAGCACAACTGGGACCCTCAGCTCAACGCCCCAAATCGCTCGTGCCCCTGCAACCCGATGGATACGTTTATTGGCGATTACTTCGGGAATGAATTTGCGGGCACTCTCGACTACTCGACGTTTGTGAGCACCTACGACGACGGTACGAACCCACACCACTACCAGCAGCAGGTAGTGGCCACAGTCCAGATCCCGTAACCAAGCGCGAACATGCGACTTCTGATGTTCAGACAAGGCCAGGAGCGCAGGCTCGGGGTCCTGGCCGAGGGCCGCCCCGACACTGTCATCGACCTGGTCGAGCTTGCGGCGGCATCTGGGTCGGAGCGGCCGCCGGCCGACCTGCTTGCGTTGATCGATGCCGGTGATGCAGGCTTGAACGCGGTCAGGGGGCTTGTTGGCAAGGTCAAGCCGTCAGCCGGCGCTCCAGTCAGTCGCAAGCTCGCCGAGCTTGAGGTTCTTGCGCCGCTGGATCCTCCGCGTGGGAATGTTGTCGCGATCGGCCTCAACTACGCAAAGCACGCCAGTGAAACAGCGCGCCTCGCGGGTACTGGGGCTCAACCGCCAACTGTGTTTACGAAAGCGATGACCAGCATCACCGGGCCGTACGACGACATCCCGATCGATCGAGCGGTCAGCGATCAGATGGACTGGGAGGTGGAGCTCGGCGTGGTCATCGGCCGGGGCGGAATCAACATCGCCCGCGAGGATGCCCTCGACCACGTGTTCGGCTACACGGTCATCAACGACGTGAGCGCGAGAGACATTCAGACCGGGTGGGGAGGCCAGTTCTTCAAGGGCAAGAGTCTTGATGCCACCTGCCCGAGCGGCCCCTGGGTGGTGACGCGCGACGAGATTCCCGATCCCCAGGCACTGGACCTGCGCCTTACGGTGAACGGCATTGTGAAGCAGGACGCGACCACCGCCGGCATGATCCACCCCGTGGACTCGATCATCTCGTGGGTCTCGATCGGAATGACCCTGCCGCCGGGGACGCTGATCGCCACTGGAACCCCAGAGGGGGTGGGCTTCGCCCGCACGCCGCCGGAGTTCATCCAGGTGGGCGACGTGGTTGAGGCCGAGGTGGGGGGAGTGGGCAAGCTGCGCAACAAGTTCGTGGCTTCGGAGAAGTCTCGAAGAGTGCCCTGATCGCCTATCGCGTTGTCTTTTAGATGGGGATCTCTCTCCGCCCTGAACATCTGAAGCGCTACCGCGACCTCGCCGTGCTTATCGCAAAGTACGGACGCCCCGGGCTTGTCAGGCAGATTGGCCTTGACGAGGCGATCGAGGAAACTGCGCTGACCGGCGAATCGGAGCGAGACGCGAAGGCGCTCGGCAAGGCTCTGGCCGGCGACCTGGAGACGATGGGGCCGACCTACATCAAGCTCGGCCAGCTCCTGTCGACGCGATACGACATGCTGCCCGATGCTTACTGCGACGCCCTCGCTAGGCTGCAGGACGACGTCGCCCCATTTCCTTTCGAGGAGGTTGAGCAGATCGTGACCGCCGAGGTGGGGCTCCGAATGTCGAAGGCCTTCTCGGAGTTTGACTCAACTCCCATCGCAGCAGCCAGCCTCGGCCAGGTACATCGGGCACGCCTGCGGGACGGCCGCGAGGTGGCGGTCAAGGTGCAGAGACCGGGGATACGGAAGACAATCGCCGACGATCTCGATGCGCTCCAGCAGGTGGCGGATTGGATCGACGAGCACACAGATTTCGGAAGGCGCCACCACCTTCGCGCCATGCTCGATGAGTTCCGCAAGAGCCTGGTCCGAGAGCTTGACTACCGCCGTGAAGCGCAGAACCTCGTCACCCTCGGGAAAAATCTCGCCGAGTTCGAGCTCATCATCGTTCCGAAGCCAATCGACGACTACACAACCGATCGCGTTCTCACCATGGAGTACGTCCGCGGAATAAAGATCACCAAGCTCAGCGACGTGGCCAAGCTGGAGCTGCCGGGAAAGCAGCTTGCGGACCAGCTGTTCCGAGCGTATCTGCAGCAGATCCTGATCGACGGTTTCTTTCACGCCGACCCGCACCCGGGAAACGTGTTCGTCATGGATGACCATCGGGTCGCTCTTCTGGACCTCGGGCAGGTCGGTTACATCGCCCCGCAGCTGCAAGCGCATCTGACCCAGCTCGTGTTCGCCATCAGCGAGGGTCGAAGCGACGACGTGGTGACCTATGCGTTGCGCATCTCGGAGAAGACGCCTGCATTTGACGCACCAGGCTTTTCGCGGGCGGTGGCCGATATTGTCGCGACACAAAAGGACAGGACGCTCGCGCAGGTGCAGGTCGGCAAGATCGTGCTTGCGATCCTTGAGGTGTCGGGTCGCTACGGCCTCATCGTCGCACCGGACCTGGCGATGTTGGGCAAGGCGCTTTTGAACCTGGACCAGGTCGGTTACATGCTGGATCCGAGCTTCAGTCCCAACGACGCGATTCGCGAGAGCGCCGCCGAGATCATGCAGCGGAGGATGGCACAGAGCCTATCCCCGGGCCATCTCTTCCAGAACATGATCGAGATGAAGGACTTCCTCGAGCGAATGCCGGGCCGGGTCAACCGGATTCTCGATGCGATCGCGAATAACGAGGTGGAGGTGAAAGTCCACGCGATCGACGAGAACAAGCTTCTCAGTGGGTTTCAGAAGATCGCGAACCGCATCACGATGGGCCTCCTCATGGCCGCTCTCATCGTGGGAGCCGCCATGTTGATTCGCGTACCGACGAGCTTCCAGCTCTTCGGTTATCCGGGGATCGCGATCATCTTCTTCTCGATCGCCGCGATCGGCGCGCTGGCGCTGATGCTTCAGATCCTGAGGGACGACCGCAGCACCTGACTCCCTCGCCGGCTTGCGCGCAGGGGCGTTTACTCAGTACGCCCGAGCAGCACATCACGCAAGCGGCTCAGGATAGGGTGCAGCTCGTGGGCGCCGTTGACGCCGGTGATGTCGAGCTCCCACTCGCGCTTGGCCAGGACAAACGGATGGGCTTGCTCGCCGCCGATGGAGCCATGGCCGCCCGCCTGGGTTTCGAAGTTGACCTGCTTACCCTCTCTGAACGCGCCAAAGATCACCAGGTCGCCCGACATCTCGAATGAGTTCAATCGAGAAAGCTGAGCCAAAAGGATGTCCGGATCGTCGTATTCGGCCAGGACCGGTTTGACAGCCTCGCCGCGAAGCTCCTGCCCTCCCGTCAAGAACACGTCCTCCTGGCCGTCGCGCGCCATCACGAGTGCCACGCCATCCACGTGAGCGACCTGTCTTGCCAGGTCCGGAAAGTGCGACGTCAGCTCGGAGTACCTCATGCGCTTGGCTCGATTCGCGAAGTACAGATGAGCGAGGCCGCCCGAGTATGTGAGGTTGACCTGACCGGTTGCCTGTGCCTTGTCAGGTCCGAAGGCCTTGCCCTTCATCTCCTGTACGCGATACCCGGGAAGCCATCCGGCGACCAGCTGGCCGAATGCAACGTCCCGGAGGTCTTTGAAGGGAATGGTGTCGATCTGGCCGTGGTCTGAGAGGACGACCAGCTCATAGTTTCCGTGCCGGGCCTCCGCGATTTTCCGGACCGTGTGGTCGACGTGCTTAAGGATGCGCAGCGCATACCCATGGTCTGGTCCGAATGCGTGCCCTGTCTCGTCGAATGCGTAGAAGCCCGCGTAGATCACCGGATATCGATTGCGCATCGCTTTCAGCACTGCGTACCTGGTGACGTGGTGGACGAACATCTCCTCCAGCACATCGGTAACGGCATATGTCGCGGCGGTGTTGCGCCCGCCACGCCTGGCTTCGAAGTACGCCTTTGTGGTTTGTGCCGTCGACTCGATGCCGTGCAGCAGAAGGTCGCCGAGGTTTAAAGGGTTGGCGAGGTACGGGAGCACAACGGTCCATGCGGACCGAAACTTTTGGGCCTTCGAATAGCTGCGATCCTGGTACGCAATGCCAAAGGTCTCGCCGGCGCCGGCCGGATAGCACGCGGCGATGCAGGCGCCGTCCTGCGTCAACGGTCGGCAACCCTGGAAGTAATTGTCAGCGACTTTCTTGAACGTGGATCCTGGCCCGAATTGAACGAGCAACTGTTGCTCGCGGTCCCACCAACGAAAGCTTGGAATGTCGAAGTTGTCACCGTACAGGATGCCCGCCTGAACAAAAGGCGTCGTCGAAGGGATGCCGCAGCGATAACGATGGACCTCATAACCCTCGGTCTCCATCAAGCTCTTTGTAAAAGGCATGTCGCCGTCGCGGAAGGCGTTCTCGAGCGAGTCGGCGCCAAGGCCGTCTATGTGGATCACGACGAGACCGCGACCTGGTGTCATTGCTCCGTTTCGAGCTCAACGAAGACGGGCATGTGATCGGAGGCCCGCACCTTGATTACCCAGGACCGATGCTTGAGGTTAGTGCCGACGTTGGCGTAGATCGCGTCGAGCTTTTGGGCCGTCCAATGGGTCCGCCGGATTGAAGTGGTCAGCTCGATCAACCCCGCAGACCGGGCGGCAGCCCGAATCCGCCGCCACATCAGAAGGCGTGGCGGCCCAAACGTGTTCAGATCACCGGCCACCAGCGTGAGCGGGACCCTAGGCCGTGCGCTCATATCGCTGATGACGGCTCTGAATTGCTCGAGTTTGTGTGTGAAGCCGAGCACGTCAAGGTGTATTACGTAAACGCGCATGGCTGCCGATTCGGCGCGTATGGCGATCCGCCGCTGGGGTGGGATGGCGCGGAGGAGCGTTCGCTCGGCGCGCCTCATCTGCGATGGCCCAAGCCCTGTCAGCGCGACAACCTGTGGCACGCTGGGCTCAAACGCTCCTCGGCGCCAGATGATCGCGTTGCCCTGGTCACGACCGCGGAGCATCTGCGCCGTGGCCTGGAAGTATTGGTACTCCGGGCCCAGCGCCTCGGCGATGAACGCAGCATCCTCACGACCCTTGTGAACCGATGCCTCCTGGAGGGCGAGGAAATCGAGAGTACGGAAGTCTGGTTGGGCCCTTATGGCCTCCAACACCAAATGGAGGCGCAGACCCAGCTGAATGTTCCAGGTGCAGATGCGCACAGTTGCAGCATCACATTTAGAGCATCAAGCGCGCCGCGGTCATCCTCGAGGGGGATATCGGCCTGGTTCCTCTGCCCTAGAGCCATCCCCGCCGTTTGAAGAAGTAGATCTGGACCAATACCGCGACCACCATGGTGCCGATCCCGATGAAGAAGGACTCGGTGCTCACCTCCAGCGTGCCCGTCAGGAAGAGGAAGTTCATGCCGAAGAAACCTGTCAGGAACGAAATGGGGAGGAAGATGCTCGAGACCACTGTCAGCGCCTTCATCGTGTTGTTCAAGCGGTTGGAGACTGTCGAAAGGTACACGTCCATCGCACCGGTGAGCAGGTCGCGCAGGGAGTCGACGGTTTCGTACTGCCGGATTAGGTGGTCGTGAACGTCACGCCAGTACAGAGTCAGCTCCTCGCCGTGGATATCCATCGAATGGGTGATGAGGCGCTGGAACAGGTCGCGCTGGGCGCCGATGAACTTGCGCAGCTCGATCACCTGGTGCTTGAGCTTGTAGATCTCGGCAAGGAGCTCCGGCGTCGCCTCCTCCAGGATCCGGTCCTCCAGGTTGTCGATGCGGTCGTCGAGGGTTTCAAGCATCGGAAAGAGGGAGTCGACCAGCTGGTCGATCACAAGGTAGGTGAGGAAGCCGGGGTTGCCCTTGGTCAGCTCGGGGTTGTGTCGGACCCGAGCGGCAAGCTCGACGAGGATTTCAGCGGGGTCGTCGTGAACTGTGACGAGATAGTCCTTGGAGACGAACATGTGGTGCTCTCGAAATTGGATGTCTCCGTTCTTGGCAAAGGAGCCAGTAAAAATCACGATGAAGGTGTACCCGTGGTACTCCTCCAGCTTGGGTCTCTGGTCCTGGTGCTGGATGTCTTCGATGGTCAAATGGTGGAAGCCGAAAACTTTCTCCAACAGGCTCAAGTCACTGTCGTTGGGGCCCTCAATGTCGAGCCAAAATCCGTCTTCGTGACAGACCTTGAGGCGGGCGGCAATGGCCTTGTCGCTTGGATCCTCGAGGGAGGCGCCCTTCGTCGTGATGAGCGTGCGCACGTTGAACGTACTTTAGCGAGGCGGTCTTCGGGCGCTTCAGGTCAGCGCCCCCTCTGGCCGGCGCCTACGGGCGCGGGCCACCTCCCCGCGGGCGGGGAGGACCGCCTTATTTAACTCATCTCCGGGGGGTAATCGCCGAGGTCCTCTCAAAGTGGTATTGACCACTTCACCGATTTGTGCTTAACTGCCCTCCTATGGTCTTGGGGAGGGTAGTACCACTTGAGTAAGCAAGAGGAGGCACGCGACGCGGTGCTCGACCTCATCGAATCCCTGTCGGTGGGACAGACTATCCCGTCAGAGCGGCAGCTGACGCAGGAGCTCGGGGTCTCCCGCCTCACAGTGCGCGCTGCCCTCGACGAGCTCGTCAGGGACGGCTACCTGGATCGCCGGCACGGCAGCGGCACCTATGTCACCGAGCCGAAGATCGCCCAGCCATTGACCCTTACCTCGTTCAGCGATGAGATGCGCCGCCGCGGCATGGTCCCCGGCAGCCGCACGCTCGAGCTCACCACCACTCCTGCCGGGGCTCGCCTCGCCAGGCGCCTCCAGGTGTCGCCGGCCGAGCCCCTGGTCCGCATCAGGAGGCTCCGTCTCGCTGACGCCCAGCCCATGGCCATGGAGGTCCTTCATGTCCCCCAGGCCCTGGTCCCAGGGCTCACGAAAGCGGATCTCGAGAACCACTCGTTCTATGAGCTGCTTCAGCAGCGCTATGCAATCGTCATCGCGTCTGGCACCCAGACGATCGAGCCGACAGTCACCAACGAGGAGGAGTCGGAGGTGTTGGGGGTGCCCCTTCACACGCCGGCCTTCCTGTTCGAGCGGACGACAGTCTCCGAGTCAGGGCGGACTGTCGAGTTCGTCCGTTCCATCTATCGCGGCGACCGTTACCGCCTGGTCGCCGACCTCGTTCCGCAACGGAGCCGCAACGGGCGCTCGGCCGGCGTCGCGGAGAGGGACAGAAAAGGCGACAGGAACCTTGGCGTGCAAGCGCCGCATTCAACCAAGAGGGGGAATTCACACAGATGAATCCGAGGAAATTCTTGTTCGGCGCCATCGGTTTGGCGATCGCGACTGTTGTCGCCGCCTGTGGAGGCGGCACGCCCACAACAACCGCCGGCAATGAGACCGGGACCCTGACGGTCTGGCTCATGAACGGCAGCGCGCCTGCCAGCGTGATCGACGGGGTGAACGCTGACTTCACTGCGAAACACCCGAAGATGACTGTCAAAGTCGAGATCCAGCAATGGTCTGACATCGGCACCAAGCTCGACACCGGCTTGACCGGGAACACTCCTCCCGACGTCGTTGAGCTGGGCAACACCCTGGTGGCCAAGTACGCCGCGGCCGGGCTGCTCGAGGACATCAGCGGCAAGAAGTCCAGCTTTGACAACTCCGGAACATGGCTGCAGTCCCTGACCGACTCCTGCACTGTCTCCGGAAAGCTTTACTGCGCTCCGTACTACGCGGGCAGCCGCGCGGTCATCTACCGCAAGGACCTGTTCGCGGCGGCCAACGTTCAGCCGCCCACCAGCATGGACGAGCTCCTGACGGTGGGAAAGAAGCTGATGGCCGCTCACAGCTCCGACCCCAACTTCTCAGCGCTCTACTTCCCTGGCAAGTACTGGTACGCGGCGCTTCCGTTCATCTGGGACTTCGGTGGCGACATCGCAACCCAGAGCGGAGGCAAGTGGCAGGGCTCGCTGAACAGCAGCGGCTCGCAGCAGGGCTTGACGACCCTGGCCACCCTTGTGAGCAGCCTTTCGAAGGCTGACAAGTCAGGCGACGAGGCCAAGCAGGACGCAGCGTTCGCCGGCGGCCACATCGCCATGATCATCGCCAACGGCTGGGAGGTTGGCGTCATCACCGACCCCAAAGCCGGCGATCCAAAGTTGAAGGACAAGCTCGGGGTCTTCCCGATCCCCAGCCACACTGCCGGCCAGACCGCTCCAGTCTTCCTGGGCGGCTCAGACCTCGGGGTCGCGGCTAAGAGCAAGAATCAGGCTCTCGCCAACGAGTGGGTCGAGCTCCTGACAGGCAACAAGCACATGAACGAGATGGCGACCGTCGGCGGGGTCATCCCCAACACGACCTCCATGCTCAACCTGGGCACCGGGCTCAACGCGATCTTCTACGCGGCAGCCAAGAACAGCCGGTTCGTCCCCAACTCGCAGAACTGGGCGAGCGTCGAAAACGCGAACGTGATCCCTGACATGCTGGTGTCGATCTTCACGGGTAAAGCACAGCTTCCCGCGGCCACGACGTCGGCGAGTGACAAGATCACAACACTTCTCAACGGCAGCTAGGCTCAAGACTTCTAGGACCACAGAAACAAAAAGGAGGGCTGGCCTCGATGGGAGCGGCGATCGCCGCGCGCAACCAGGGGCCGGCCCTCCACCGTCCGCGACGGCGCAGGTTCAACCACCTGCCCTATGCGCTTATCACTCCGGCCTCGCTCGCGATATTCGGAATCCTGGCGTTCCCGCTCGGGATGCTCGTTTATCTGTCCCTCCAGCACTACGGGCTTCGTGAGCTGTTCCTCCACCAGGGCACGTGGGTCGGCCTTGACAACTTCCGCACGATCCTTGCCGACCCGCTGTTCCAGCAGGTGGTGGTCCGCTCTCTCGTGTTCACCGTCGCGAACGTCGCCCTCACGCTCATCCTCAGCACCCTGATCGCGCTGCTGATGCTCAAGGTCAGCCGTCCGATCAGGACGATCCTCATGGGCGGCCTCGTGTTCGTCTGGGCGACGCCCGTCATCGTCGCCATCGACATCTGGCAGTGGATGTTCGATTACGAATTCGGCGTCATCAACTACCTGTTGACGCAGATCCACGCCGGCAACTTCATCCACCACAACTGGTTCGACAACCCGTTCCAGGGGTTCATCGTCATCACCGTGGTCGTGGTGTGGGGCGCCATCCCATTCGTCACCATCACCCTCTTCGCGGCTCTTCTACAGGTGCCCGACGACGTGCTGGAGGCGGCCGAGATCGATGGAGCGAAGCCCTGGCAGACCTTCTGGAACGTGACGGTGCCGATCCTCAAGCCGATCTTCTTGATAGTGATCAGCCTCTCCACGATCTGGGATTTCCAGGTTTTCAACCAGGTGTACGTGATGTTGAACCAGAGGCCGAGCAGCGACTACTTCGTGATCGCCGTCTATTCGTACCGGGAGTCGTTCGGCATTACGCAATACGGCCTCGGCGCCGCCATCGCGGTCGTGATGGTCCTCATCCTGATCGTTGTCACGTTCTTCTACGTCAGGCAGACGTTGCAGACCGCTGAGATAGGCGCATGATCGCCCCCGGCACCGCCCACCAGGGAGTCCGTGTCGGCCGAGGCCGCACCGAGACGCGTGCCGGCTATCGCATCAACCTTCGCGGCAGGACGGGCCGCATCCTCGCCGACATCACCGGGCTCGCTGTTTTTGCAGTGATGGCATTTCCGCTCTACTGGATGATCGCCACTGCATTCAAGCCAGGGCGCGACATCTTGAGCCTGACCCCTAAATGGATCCCGGCGCCAATCACCCTTCAGAACTTCCAGGACGCCATCGAGCGGCCGTTTTTCTTCGACGACGTGAAGAACAGCCTGTTCGTGGTTGGTGGGACCGTCCTCATATCGCTCGCGCTCGCCTTCCTGGCCGCGGTCGCCGTAGCGCGCTTCGGGTTCAAGGGACGCACGGCTTTCATCATCCTGATCATCGGAGTCCAGATGGTGCCTCTCAACGCATTGATCATTCCTCTTTATCTGATGCTCGACCAGGTCGGTCAGACAGACAGCCTCCCCGGCGTCATCGCCGTCTACCTCGCTGTCGTGCTGCCTTTCATGATCTGGACGCTGCGTGGCTTTGTCGCCAATGTTCCGGTGGAGCTGGAGGAGGCGGCGATGATCGACGGCTGCACGCGTGTCGAGGCGTTTCTCCGCGTGGTCTTTCCGTTGATCGGTCCGGGCCTGGTCGCCACTGCCATCTTCGGCTTCATCCAGGCGTGGAACGAATACATCATCGCCTACGTCCTGCTGGCCAGCCCCGAGAACCAGACTCTTACCGTCTGGCTTGCGTCTTTCACCACCAACCATGGTCCCCAATGGGGGCCGCTGATGGCGGCAGCCACGTTGACAGGGCTGCCGGTCGTCGCCTTTTTCTTAATCCTCCAACGATGGCTTGCCGGCGGGCTCACCGCCGGCGCTGTGAAGGGCTGATGAGGTTGGAATCGATCGAGCGGCTCGCCGATCGGTGCCTGTTTCCGGGCTTCGAAGGCACTGTCGCGCCTGATTGGATACTGAGGCGAGCGGCGGGCGGCCTGGGCGGAGTCGTGTTGTACGGCCGCAACGTCGAAACGCCGGAACAGACGGCCGCCCTGGCGGCGAGCCTGCATTCGGAGCGCCCAGAGCTGCTCATCTCGATCGACGAAGAGGGCGGCGACGTCACGCGCATTCATGTCGCCACCGGCAGCTCCTACCCCGGCAATCTCGCACTCGGCGTCGCTGGTGACGTCGACCTGACGCGCGCAGTGGCCAGCGCAATGGGCGGGGAGCTCGCTCGCGCCGGACTCGACCTGGACCTGGCGCCTGACGCCGACGTCAACAGCAACCCGGCCAACCCAGTGATCGGAGTCCGGGCGTTCGGGTCGGATCCGGGCTTGGTCGCCGCGCAAACGGTCGCCTGGCTCGAGGGTATGCAGAGCACAGGGGTGGCAGCCTGCGTCAAACACTTTCCGGGTCACGGCGACACCTCAGTGGACTCGCACCTTGCCCTGCCCGTGGTCGGTGACGACCCGCGGCATGGCGCTCTCGAGCCTTTCCGCGCGGCGATCGCAGCAGGGGTGCGGGTGGTGATGAGCGCGCACATCCTGGTGCCGTCGATGGATGCAGTTCCCGCCACCGTGAGCCGGCGGATGATGACCGACCTCCTTCGCGGCGAACTCGGGTTCGACGGGCTGGTCATGACCGACGGGCTCGAGATGCGCGGAATCACCGATGGGTACGGCATTGCAGGGGCCACAGTCCTTGCACTGGCCGCGGGCTGCGACGCCCTGTGCATCGGCGGCGGCCTTGCGGACGAAGGAATCGTCGACGAGCTCCGCACCGCCATCGTCGCCGCGGTGCACGACGGCCGCTTGAGCGAGGAGCGGCTCGCCGAGGCCGCGTCGCGGGTCGATCAGCTCGCGGCGTGGCGATCGAGCCAGCCGCGGACCGGCGCTCCAGGCGTCGACACCGACATTGGCATGGTGGCCGCCAGGCGTGCCGTTCGGGCGGACGGGGCCGTGCGCATCGGGCTCGACCCGCTCGTCGTCAGTCTCAGCACCAAGCCTTCGATGGCCGCCGGTGTTGTGCCTTGGGGACTCGCAGCCCCCCTTGCTCAGCTCGGAGCACATGTCACCTCGCTCGAATTCACACAGCTGCCCGAGGAAGTCGACAACGTCATTCACCAGGCGGTGGACCGGAGCCTGGTGCTCGTAGTTCGCAACCTCCACCGCCACGCCTGGCAAGCGGCGATGGTTGACGCCGTGCTCGCCAAGCGCCCCGATGCGGTCGTCGTCGAGATGGGTCTTCCCGCCTCCAGGCCCAGGGCTGCGAATGCTTACATCGCGACCCACGGCGCATCGCGCGTGAGCGGTCTTGCGGCAGCGGAAGTGCTGATGGCGTCATGAGCGAGAAGGCCCACTCGCGAGCTGACGAGATGAGCTCGCTGGCGACGCTGCAGCTCCTCGAGATCATGCAGGCGGAGGATCGCGGCGCGGTGGAAGCAGTGCATAGCACGCTCGCACAGATCGCCAATGCAGTCGATGCAATCGCCGATCGGCTGCGCTCCGGTGGCCGGCTGCACTACTTCGGAGCCGGCACGAGCGGCAGGCTCGCCGAGCTCGACGCTGCAGAATGCCCTGCGACGTTCGGGATTCCCGGCGACCTGGTTCAGGCGCATAACGCGGGCGACGGTGAGGCCGAAGACGACGCTGGCGAAGGCCGCAGCGAAGCGCGGCGCTCCGGGCTCAGCTCCCGCGACGCGGTTATCGGGATCAGCGCCGGCGGCCGCACCGCTTATGTTCTTGGGGCGCTGGCGGAGGCGCGCGGCGCGCGCTCTCTCATCGTCGGCCTGAGCTGCGCGCCAGGCTCTCCTCTCGGCGCCGCAGCGGATATCGCGATTGAGATCGAGACGGGGGCGGAGGTGATCGCCGGCTCGACTCGCCTCAAAGCCGGGACCGCGCAGAAGGTGACGCTGAACATGATCAGCACCGGAGTGTTCACCCGGCTGGGCCATACCTATAGAGGACGCATGGTCGGCGTCCTCGGGGTCAATGAAAAGCAACGCGATCGGGCGGCGCGACTGGTCGGTGAGCTGACAGGCGCATCGATCGAACGCGTCGCGCAGGTGCTTTCGGATGCGGGCGGTAGCGCGAAGGTCTCAATCCTCATGTTGCGCTGCGGCGTGCCTGCGGCCGAAGCTCGTTCGCGCCTGGCCGCCGCCGACGGCGACCTGGCGGCGGCGCTCGGCGAGGCGACTGGGCGGTGAGGACGCTGTTTCGCGGCCCTGTCCACGGCCTGCCGGGTGACTCGAACAGCGTTCTGGTCGAGGACGGAACCGTGACCTGGGTGGGGATGGGGTCTGCTCCTGAGCGTCCTGATGAGGAGGTCGTCGCCGCTCCGGGCGAGATTATCGCGCCAGGCTTCGTCGACCTGCAGGTCAATGGTTTCGGCGGGCATGACGCCGCGGCAGGGCATGAGGCCATCAGGGCGATATCGGAGGCGCTGCCGGCGACGGGAGTGACAGCTTTTCTGCCGACGATCATCTCGTCGCCGGTCGATGTCGGCGCAGCCTTCGCTGCAGCTGCAGCTGCAGCGTCTGCGGCCGGGACGGGCGCACGCGTGCTGGGAGCTCATGTCGAAGGGCCCTTCATCAACCCGGCTTTCAGGGGGGCGCACGAGCCTGCCTGTATCACCGATCCGACGCCCGAGCAGGTGGAAGTCATCGCCAGGGCTCGGCCCCGCCTTGTCACGATCGCCCCGGAGCTCCCTGGAGCGCTCGAGGCGATTGCGCGACTGCGTCAAGCGGGTGTCGTCGTGAGCGCCGGCCATACAGGCGCCGACTTCGAATTGGGGCGCACCGCGATCGCCGCCGGGGTGCGGTTTGGTACTCACATTTACAACGCGATGCCGGCGGTCCACCACCGGCGGCCGGGGATCGCACTCGCGCTGCTCCTCGACCGCCGTGTGGCGGTCGGTCTCATCGCCGATGGCGAGCATGTGCATTCCGCTGTCTGCGAGCAGGTCGTGAGAACGAAAGGGTCCACGCGCATCGCGTTGACCACCGACCAGACAGCTGCAGCCGGCATGCCTCCAGGCTCGTACGTCCTCTCCGGCCGGCGCGTCGTTAGCGACGGTGCTGTGGTCAGGCTCGAGGACGGCACGCTGGCAGGCAGCGCGGCAACCATGGACCGCCTCGTCAGGCGCATGGCCGGGCTGCCGGGCTTGAATCTGACGCGTGCCATTGCCATGGCGTCAACCGTCCCGGCCCGCGTGCTTGGTGAGCGGTCCCTCGGTCACATCCGCGTGGGCGCTTGCGCAGACCTGATAGTCCTCGATGCCGACCTACGTGTGCGCTTGACCATGGTCAAGGGCGATGTCAAATTCCGTCTGTGAGCAGGTTTCGTGAGGAGATCGGTGAGCAGCCGCAGATCGCAGCCAACATGCTGGGGACGGGCCGCGCCGCGATTGATTCGATCGGGGCGCGGGTCCGCCAGGCAAAGCCCCGCGGCTTCCTGATCGCCGCACGGGGCAGCTCCGACCACGCCGCGCTATACGCCAAGTACCTGTTCGGCCGGCGCAACCGATCCCTCGTTTCCCTGGCTGCGCCATCGCTGTTCACTCATTACTCGAGCCCGCCGCGACTGGAGGGCCAGTGCGTCATCGGCATCTCGCAATCAGGCTCCTCGCCAGACGTCATAGCGGTGATCGAAGAAGGAGCAAGACAGGGAGCGCTCACGCTTGCCCTTACCAACGACGCCGAGTCGAAGCTGGCAGGTGTGGCCGAGCTTGTCCTCCCTCTCGGAGCCGGCCGCGAGCAGAGTGTGCCGGCCTCCAAGACCTACACCGCGAGTCTCCTCGCCCTCGCGCTTCTGTCGCACGCTATCGACCCCGAGCCCCGGTTCAACGCGGCCCTTGCCGAGGTGCCCCAGGCGCTTACCGAAGCCCTCGGGCAAGAGCTCGAGCTGGACAGGCTGGCGCCTGCGTTGCTCGGCCCGCGGGCCATCGTGCTGGGCCGCGGCTTCAACCTCGCGACGGCGGAGGAGGTCGCGCTAAAGCTCACAGAGACGAGCTACGTCTTGGCTCGCGCGTGGTCTGTCGCCGACTTCGAGCATGGGCCGATAGCGGTCGTCGACGAGGGCTTCCCTGTGCTGTTTGTCGGTGGCGGAGGCCCTGTTGCGGCGGACCTGGACAGCGTCGCCCGACGCCTGGATGGGTACGGTTGTCGTGTGATCGGAATTTTCGACGGCCAGGTCGGAGCGTTCGACAAGGCGTCCGTCGTCGGCATCGATTCGGGCCTTCCTGAAGACTTGACTCCGCTATCGCTCGCGGTGCTCGGGCAGCTGCTCGCGCATCGGGTCGCGCTGGCGCGGGGGATCGACCCGGATCGGCCGCGCGCGCTCAACAAGGTCACTAGAACCTGGTAGCGAAAGCTTCGGTCCTCGGGCTCGACATCGGTGGTTCGTCGAGCCGCGCCCGCCTCAGCGCGCGAGGTCGCGTGCTTGCCGAAGCCGAGGGGCCTGGTGCAAACGTTGCTGCGTTGACACCAGCAGTTGCGGAGCGCCGCCTGACCGCCCTGCTTGCCGACCTCGGACCCGCGCACCCTGTCGCTTGTTGCGCGGGGGCTGCCGGAGCGGAGGTGCCCGAGGCACGCTTGCGCCTGGAACAGCTGCTGACTCGACTCTTGCCCGACTGCCAGATCACCGTCGTCCACGACACTCGGTTGGTGCTGGCCGCGGCCGGCCTCGAGTCGGGAATTGCCCTCATCGCCGGCACCGGTTCGGTTGCGTATGGTCGCGACCGCCGCGGCCGCGAGTCACGGGCCGGAGGTTGGGGTTGGCTGGTCGGCGACGATGGCAGTGGAGCATGGCTGGCCCGAGAGGCGGCCCGCGAGGTGATGCGCCGGGCGGACGCCGGAGAAAAGTACGGCCCGCTCGGCGAGGCGGTGCTCGCCGCCGCGCAGGTGGGTGGCGCCGGGGAGCTGTTGGGGCGCCTTCACACCTTCCGTGAGCCAGGGCGCTGGGCCGCCCTTGCTCACGTCGTCTTCGATACGGCCTCCTCCGACTCCGGCGCGGATGCGCTGGTCGGCAGTGCCGCAGATGGCCTGGCCGGCCTCGTCGAGCGCGTCCGCAAAGCGTTGTCGATCAAAGGCCCTGTGGTCCTTGCGGGAGGCCTCATCCTCAACCAGGCGCGATTGGAGTCGGCAGTTCGCCGCCGCCTGGGTCGAGCCGTTCTCAGGCTCGAGGAGCCGCCTGTCGCCGGCGCTGTAAGGATTGCCGAGCAGGTCCGGCGATAAGCCAGACCCTTCTCGTCTCCACGCGGTGGGTGATGGCCCGAAGGGCCGGAGGGGCCTGCCTTAGTCGCTAGACTGCGGGCGGCATGAAGCGGCTCACACAGCCCTCGCTGGACTGGCTGCTCGTGTTCGTCCCGATTTCGCTCGTCGCCGACCTGTTGGGCCAGACGACCGTCGTCTTCATCACTTCGGCGCTCGCCATTGTCCCGCTGGCGGGACTCATCGGCAGGTCAACCGACCAGGTTGCGCGGCGTGTCGGCTCTCGCCTGGGCGGGCTTCTGAACGCGACCCTGGGGAACATCACCGAGCTGATCGTGTGCATCTTCCTGATCAACGCGAGCAACTTCGCGATCGTCAAGGCCTCTTTGATCGGATCGATCCTGGGCAATCTCCTTTTGGTGCTCGGCCTCTCATTCGTTGTCGGGGGAATTCATCACAAAGAGCAGACGTTCAGCTCACGGGCGGCCGGCGTGCATTCAGCCTCATTGCTGCTGGCAGTGGCTGGACTTCTGATGCCTGCCCTCCTGATCCTCACGACCCCCGAGGTCGGATTTGTCGAGAAGGAGGTGGTGAGCAGCGTCGTCGCGATCGTCCTGATACTCCTGTACCTTGCCGCGCTGGCGTTCACCCAGATCACACATCCGCACCTGTTCCGCGCAGCCGACGAGCCTGAGACTCCAACGAGGTCGCTGCGCCGGTCGATGATCGTGCTCGTCGCGTCGGCAATGCTTGTCGGTGTCGAGTCGGAGCTGCTGGTCTCGTCGTTGACGCCGGCCATCACCGCTCTGCATTTGCCTGCGATATTCGTGGGGCTGATCCTAATCCCGATCATCGGCAACGCGGCCGAGCACGCATCGGCCGTCTACTTCGCCGCCAGGGACCGGGTTGACCTGACCCTCGAGATCGCTGTCGGCTCCTCGACGCAGATCGCGCTGTTCGTGGCTCCGATCCTGGTGTTCATCAGCCTGGCGATCGGCCACCCGATGGACTTTGTCTTCACCGCGTTCGAGATCGCCGTCGTCTCGCTGGCGACCCTGATCGTCGCGTTGATAGTGCTCGAGGGACGAAGCAACTGGCTGTCGGGCGTCCAGCTCGTCGGGGCCTACATCGTGATCGGCGCTGCAGCCTTCTTTATAAGGTCAGCAACCTGAACTACTCCCGTTCTTGCCGGGCCTGACAGGTCACGCAGCGCGTCGCCTCGGGTAGGAACTCGAGCCTCTCTGCCGCGATGGCTTGGCCGCAGTCCTCGCAGACCCCGTACGTGCCTTCGGCGCGGCGGCTCGTGGCGCGCTGCGCCTGGCGGAGATTCTCATCCAGGAGGCGCCGGACGCTCTCGTTGGTGGCTTTTTCGCTCTGGACCTGCGCGAAGTCGGATTCTCCGAACCCCTTGCTCATATATCCAGCGTAGACCACACTCCGCCCGAAAACTACTGCAAAAACGTCACCAAAGCTACGGGGGGTTGGGGGAGCTGGAGAGCTCGCCGTCGTCGTCCCACCCGTGCCACCCTTTGGGTTCGATCCAGGCGCTCACCCGCCTTGCGGTTCGTTTCGCGAAAGGCTTTCCCGTGTACCGGCGGCACAGGCGGTCAATGTCAGCCAGCGTCACGTCATCCGCAAACTTCACAACTGAGCCGAACAGGCTGACGTGGCGATACCAATCCTCTCCGAGCACAGTCAAGCTGACCTTCGGGTTGGTTCGCATCCAACGCAGCCTGCTGCGGCTTTCGTGCATGTTGACGAGGATCAGCCCGTCCTCCCAGTCGTACCAGGTCGCGACGGACATCGGATATCCGTCGGGCTTGATACAGGCGATGACAGCGGGGTTGGGCTTCTTGAGGAACTCTTCGACGACCGATGGAAGCTCCAGCGCCGGCAAACCTACTCCCCCAGCACGGTCCGAAGCTGTGCCACCGAGATGTTGCCGCCACTGAGGATCAAAGCGACGCGCCGACCTGCCAGCCGGTCCTTCAGGGCCAGCGCGGCAGCCAGTGGTGCAGCGCCGGCTCCCTCCACCACTGTTCGTGTGCGTGCGACAAGGGTCCTCACCGCAGTTTTGATGTCCTCATCGCTCACTAGCACAAAGTCATCGAGCAGCCGGCGGAGAATCCGCTGGGGCAGGTCGAAAGCAGTACCCGTGGCCAGGCCCTCCGCCCAGGTGCTGCTTGGCGCCTCAACCAGGCGGCCCTCGCGCCAGGACTGGTAAGCCGCGGGCGCGGCCTTCGATTGCACACCGATCACCTGGATCGACGGGTCAATTGCCTTGGCGACGATGCACGCCCCCGCGGCTCCGCTGCCGCCTCCAATCGGGACGATTATCGTGTCGATTTTCGACTGCTCACCCAGGATCTCGAGCGTGTGCGTGCCGACGCCCGCAATCAAGAGTGGCTCGTCGCCCGAGTGGATGTACCTGTAACCCTTTGATGCCGCCAGGCGCTCGCACGCCAGGCGGGCAACGTCGTAGCTGGCGCCGACGAGCTTGACCTCGGCGCCAAGCTCGCGCATCGCCTCCACCTTGGCCGGGTTGGCGTTCTCCGGCGCGCAAACGATCGCCTTGACGCCAAAGAGCCTCGCCGCGAATGCAACCGATTGGCCGTGGTTACCTGTGGAGGCCGCGATAACGCCTGCGTTGCGCTCTGCAGGGCTGAGCTGTGAGATCAGGTTCACGCCACCGCGCACCTTGAACGCGCCGGTAGGGAGGTGGTGCTCGTGCTTCAGATAGACCTCAGCGCCGACCATCTCGCTGGCCGCCGGCGAGTAGCGGAGGGGAGTGGGGGCGAGGTGAGGCCTGATGCGCTCCATGGCCGCCATCGCGTCGCGAATCGTCGGCTCAGCGAGCACTGGCTGCTTCAAGTGCCAAAGTCTGACACCCTTGATTCGGTGGGCGTCGCGCGCGTCTCTTATGTGTCGCTTAATCAGCGGCTTAACATCCTGCCCCGTGCGCCGCAGTCACTATTCGCTTGACAGCGCACCCAGCGCTACCTAGGCTAGCCACAAACTTGGGGGAGGGTGCGGTTAAGGGTTGACCAAGAAATACGGAGTGGCGATTCTCGGTGCAGGCTGGGTTGCGGGCGAGTACGTCAAGGCTTTCCGCGACCATCCGCTCACCGAAATAACCGGCATCTACAACCAGACACCTGGCAAAGCAAGCCGGCTCATGAAGACTCACGGCGTTGAAGCACGCGAATATGCCTCAGAAGACGAGCTCTTCGACGACGACCGCGTCAAGATCGTCGCGTCATGCACCCCGCCTGATGTGCGGCCGGCGCAGATAGAGAGAGCAGCAAAGTCAGGCCGGCACGTCGTGATCGAAAAGCCGATCGCGCTGGACTACGCCGGGGTCAAGCGCATCTATCACGCCATCAAGGACGCCAAGGTGAAGAGCGTCACCTCCTTCGTCCTCCGTTGGAACCCTCAATTCGAGACCGTGAAGCAGCTGCAGGCCGACGGTGTCCTCGGAAAGATGATCTACGCCGAGGCCGACTACTGGCACCCCATGAAAACCGAGTATCCAAGCTACCCGTGGGCGGTCGGAAAGAAGAGAGGTGGGAGCTCATTCATCAGCGCGGGCTGCCACGCAGCTGATGCAATCAGGTACTTCGCCGGCGAGATCAGCGAGGTTGCCGCCTTTTCGGCGGGCCCCAAGAAGGACATGAACTACGAATACGATCCGGTGATGGTGGCGTCCCTCCGATTCGAGAACGGCGCGGTGGGCAAGCTGTCATCCGTAATCGAAGGCGAGACGCCGTACATTTTCAACGTCCGGCTCTTTGGGACCGATGGCACGATCCAGAACAACAGGGTCTTCTCCAGGAAGCACTACCCGGGATCGCTCGACTACTGGACCTTCCCTACGATCGAGCCATCTTCGGGCGACGTGACACACCACCCGTTCGTTCCCGAGATCAGGCACTTCATCGACTGCATCGAGAACAATGTGGAGTCGCACGCGGCGATCTACGACTCGTACAAATCGATGGCGGTGTGCTTCGCGATCGATGAGTCGGCGGCCAACAACGGCAAACCGGTAAAGGTCGACTACAAGGTTTAGGGGCGCGCACCGCGCTTCGAGTTCAGGTCATCAGAAGGGAGGCTAGAAAGTGGCGAGCGAGACACCTGCAAAACCAATCACTCAGCGCGAGGTGACCCGGAGGTCGCTGCTCGCCGGCATCGGCGGCGGAGTCGCCGGGCTGGTCATCGGAGGGCTCGCCGGCAGCTCGCTCGGCCCCAAGACATCCGGCGGAGGCGGAGCCGGAGCCGGCTCGCGGGGCAACCTCAAAGTCGTCGGCATCTACCCCGTGGGCGGTGTGATCGCCGCGGACGGGAAAGAGATGGCGAACGGCGTCAAGATGGCCGTCGACGAGATCAACGCGCGAGGCGGGCTCATCGGCTATCACCTCGACTACGTCGAGATCGACGACAAGGACTCGAACACCGACCAGATCACTGCAGCCTTCAACAGGGCGGTGAGCGTCGAGAAGCCTGACGTGATCTTCTCCGGTTACCACCTCTCCTCAGGCCCCGAGTTCGACATCGTCGCCAACGCCGGAGTCCTTTATTACAACGTCAATACGCAGGTTGCTTGGCTCAACAAGTACAAAGGCGATCCAAGCAAGTACTGGGGCATCTTCCAGTGCGACCCCACCGAAGGCTGGTACGGGCAAGGCTTCGCATACTGGGTCGACGGCGCCCTCAATCAGGGCTTGCTGAACACAAGAGCTAAGACCTGCTCGATCATCAGCGGGAAGAGCGCATACGGCACAGTGATCGCCACCGGCTTCAAGGATCAGATCACAAAGCTTGGATGGCAGGTACTCAGCGAAGACGGCGTCACTGAAGGTGCTGTACCCGATTGGGGCCCTGTCCTTTCGAGGGTCAAGCAGGCGAAGCCGAGCGTTCTCTTCACCAGCGACTTCTCGCCGGCCGATGATGCGGCAATGGCCAAGGCCTGGGCCGCCACCCCTACCAAGACTCTTGTTTATCAGCAATACGGGCCGTCGGTCCCCGAATACCTCACGCTGGCGGGTCCCGCCGCCAACGGGATCGTCTGGGCGACAGTGCTCGGTTTGCTCCCCGACCAGATCGGCAACGATTTCAGAACCCGTTATGCCGCGAAGTTCGGTGCCCAGCCAGGCTGGGCCAATGCGGGCGGCTGCTACGACGAGGTGATGGTCTGGGCTGCCGGTGTGGCTGCGGCCGGCGACCCCAAGAACTACAAGGCGGTTGCCAAAGCGACGGAGTCGGTGATCTGGCGCGGCACCACCGGAGCGATCTCATTCGAGAACCACACCGGGAGGCAGTTCCCGGCGCAAACTGCCGATGCCTCTCTCGGCCAGCCGCACATCATCGTCCAGATCCAGAACGGGGTCCAGAAAGTCGTGTCACCTGCGCCTTTCACCAGCGGCACATTTGTGCTTCCCCCCTGGATGCAGTAGGGGCAGCAGAGGCCACAAGACCGGGCTCCGCAATTGGCGATCCTCGAATGCCAGAAGGTCAGCAAGGCCTATGGAGGCCTGCTCGCGGTCAGCGAGCTCAGCTTTGCGGTTGAGCCCGGCGAGGTGTACGCCATCGTCGGGCCCAACGGGGCTGGCAAGACGTCCCTTTTCGATTGCATCTCCGGTATCAACCCGGCAACCAGCGGGGCGATCAAGTTCCAGGATCGGGAGATCCAGGGCCTCCGCCCCCACGACATATGCCGCCTGGGCCTCGCGCGAACCTTTCAGACCACAGTCGCGTTCGACAGCCAGACAGTCCTGACCAATGTCCTGGTCGGAAGCACCTTCGGCCGAAAGGGCCAATACCCGGTTCTTTCCTTCAATCAATCGTCGATCGAGGCAGCGCTCGACGCGCTTGTTCTCTGCGGGCTCGCACACCAGCAGAGGGCGCAGGCCGGGAGCCTTACGGTCCTGGCGCGCAAGCGGTTGATGCTGGCGACCGCGCTCGCCACCCGACCTCAGCTTCTCCTACTCGACGAGCCTTTTGGCGGCCTCAACCCGGGCGAGCGCGCGCAGATGATCGAGCTGATCCGGGTCATTGCCAGGACCGATATGACCATCTTGATGATCGAGCACGTGATGAAGGCGGTCCAGGCACTGGCCAATCGCATCCTGGTCATCCACCACGGCCAGCAGATCGCCGAAGGCCCGCCTTCCAAGGTTCTTCGCGATCCGCGCGTGATCGAGGTCTACCTGGGCACGCTGCGGCCGATGGGCCCTGACGCGGAGCCGGCCAATGCTTGAGGTCAAGGGCCTCGTCGCCGGCTATGCAGGCAGCGAGGTGCTTCAAGGCATCGACCTGGTGGTCCATGACAGAGAAGGGGTCATCGTCCTGGGCCCGAACGGCCACGGAAAGACGACTCTCCTCAGAGCTATTACCGGCCTCCTCCCTCCCAGCGCGGGGCAGGTGCTGTTGAACGGCAAGGACATCACGCGCTGGCGCCCCGATGTCATCGCCGCGGCAGGCGTGGTGCACATCCCGCAGGGCGACCTGCTCTTCCCTGAGATGACGGTGCTCGAGAACCTTGTCATGGGCGCCTACAACCGGGCGACGTGGAGCGAGCGCAACGTTCGCCTTGGCCACGTATACGAGCTCTTCCCTTGGCTCAAAGAACGGGGGGGCCAGCTGGCGCGCACTCTCTCAGGCGGCGAGCGGCGCATGCTCGCGCTCGGCCGCGGGCTCATGTCGAAAGCTCAGATCCTGCTCATCGACGAGCCGTCACTCGGGCTCGCACCGCTGACCACGCAGCAGATTTACGCGAGCATCCAGACGGTCAAGGAGAGCGGTATGTCGCTCCTGCTGGCCGATGAGAACGCGAATCACGTGGCGGGCCTGGCCGACAGGGTCTATCTCCTCGAGACCGGGATGCTTGTCCGCGAGGGCCCCGCAGACGAGCTCCTTCGCGACAAGGCGCTGCTGGAGAGCTACCTGGGATGAGCACGCAGTTCGTGCAGGCGGTGTGGGGAGGGGTTCTCTTCGGCTCCGTGTACGGATTGATGGCCCTCGGCCTCACCCTGGTCTGGGGCGCGGTCAGACTTCTCAACCTGGCGCACGGCGCCCTGTTCGTCGTCGGCGCGTACGCCGCCTATTGGGTGGTGAGCTTCCTCCATCTGCCGATCCTCGTCGCCCTGCCGTTCGGAGTGCTGGCGGCGGCTGCCTTCGCCTACCTGATGCACATTATTTTCATCCGCCCGGTGATCGGGAAGCCCGGCTTCGACAACTCGACCCTGGTTGCGACAGTAGGCATCTCGATAGCGGTCTCGGCGGCCGCTCTCCTCATCTTCAACCCCCAATACAAGGTTGTTCCACCTGTGCTTTCGGGCTCGACCATCGTCGCCGGCGTCCAGATCACCTACCAGGGCCTTCTCGTGATCGGGACGTCGCTGGCGCTGTTCGCAATCGTCTATGCATTCCTGACTTACACGCGGCTGGGGATGGCGATCCGCGCAGTCTCGCAGCAAACCGAGGCGGCGAGCCTCATGTCGATCCCTGTGGTTCAGACCTACGGGATTGTCATAGCGATCAGCGGCGGTCTCGCGGGCCTGGCGGGGGTCCTGCTCTCACCCTCGTTCTTTCTGAGTCCCAACTCTGGATTCAATCCGATGATCCAGGCGCTGATCGTGACCATATTCGGCGGCCTGGGAAGCGTCCGGGGGGCGCTGGTGGCGGGGTTCGTGCTCGGCGTGTTCGAGTCCTTCGTGGAGGTCTTCTATGGCGTGGGTTGGGCGCAGCCTGGGGTCTTCATCTTGATCATCCTCATGTTGATAGTCCGCCCCAACGGCCTGTTCGGCATCGGCGAGGTGAAGCGGCTGTGAGCGTAGGCGGAGTGGTGACGTCGGCACCTTCAAGACCGAAAGTCGACTATGCGGCCGCTCCATGGCAGCGCGTTCCGATTTACGTCATTGGGGGGACCGTGGTGGCCGGCATCCTGCTGCCCCTTGTGTTGACGAGGATCAGCATTGGCGACTACTTGATCACGCTGCTGATCCTGTTCTTCATGCAGGCGGTGGTCGCGCAGTCGTGGAACTTGATCATGGGTTATGGAGGGATCTACTCCTTCGCCCAGGTCGCTCTGTTCGCTGTCGGCGGCTGGACCACGGCGGTCCTGGCCCATAGCCTGGGTTGGAACCCGTTCATCGCGATGCTCTTTGCTCCAGTGGTGGCGTTGCTCGCCGCGGTTGGCATCGGCCTTCCGACCCTTCGACTTCGAGGCGTTTATGTGGTGCTGCTGACGCTGGCCTTCCACGAGCTTGCGCGCGTATTCGCGGTGACGGGGCCGCGCTTCATCAGCGGCGGCGGTTATGGCCTGGTCTCGGTACCGACCTTCCAGTTCGGCAACGTCATCGGCCAGCAGCGCACCATCTACCTCTACTACCTGGCGATGGTGATCTTCGTCATCGCAACATTTGTGATCTGGCGGGTCATCCACTCGCCTCTGGGTGTGGCAGTGACCGCCCTTCGCGACTCCGAGACCTACGGCGTCAGCAGGGGAATCAATCAGTTCCGCATACGTCTGATCCTCTTTGCGATCAGCGCTTTTTTCACGGGACTTGCGGGCGGGTACATGACCCATTACAACGGCGGCATATCGACCTCGGTGTTTGATTTCTCGCGCCTCATCGACTTGCTCGCGATGATCGTGATCGGCGGTTGGGGCACGTTCGCAGGCCCGATCCTCGGCGCCGCGATCATCATCGGCCTCGATCAGTACCTCGTCGCGATCGGCGACTACAGGGCGCTGTTCGAAGGGTTGATCCTGGCCGTGATCGCGGTGTTTGCGCCACAGGGCCTGTGGCCGGTGATTCGCAAGACGTATGACAAGTACCTGGGGCCAGAGCAGCAGCCCGCCCCGGCGCCCGCTTCCGCAGCGGCCCATGCCGAGACGCGCAATGAGGATTTGAAATGACCACCGGTCTCGTCTGGCACGAGCTCTATATGTGGCATGACACGGGCACGTCCGCGTGGGTGACGCCCGCAAGCCTGACCGTAGAACCGCTTCGGCACATCGAGAACGCCGACGGAAAACGGCGGATCCGCAACCTCGTCGAAGTCAGTGGGCTGATCGACCATCTCGTCCAGCTGAAACCGCGATCGGCGAGCGAGGCAGAGATTCTCCGGTTGCACACGCGCGAATACGTCGATCGCATCAAGAAGGCGAGTGCGGAGATGGGCGGTGACGCCGGCGACCTCACCCCCTTCGGTCCTGGCTCTTACGAGATCGCCTTGCTCGCCGCCGGCGGCTGCATGACTGCTGTCGATGCAGTGCTGGACGGAACTGTAGACAACGCATATGCGCTTGTGCGGCCTCCCGGCCACCACGCGGAGAGGGAGACCGGACGCGGCTTCTGCATCTTCGCTAACACCGCGCTGGCAGCTGTGCATGCCCGGCAGGAACGTGGGCTGTCGAGGGTTGCGATAGTGGACTGGGACGTGCATCACGGCAACGGCACCGAGCACGCCTTCTACGACGACCCCAGCGTGCTCACCGTCTCGATCCACCAGGACAACAATTACCCGCCGGGCTTGGGCGCCATCGCAGATACGGGTCATGGCGCCGGCGAGGGGTACAACATCAACGTCCCGCTCCCACCCGGGTCGGGTGTCGGCGCATACGTCGCAACCTTCGATCGAGTGGTGGTGCCCGCGCTCAAGGCTTTCAGGCCTGAGCTCATCCTCATCGCCTCCGGGCTGGACGCCAGCGCGATGGATCCTCTGGCCTCGATGATGATGACGAGCGACGGCTACCGCAGACTGACCAGAACGATGCTCGAGGTCGCCCGCGAGGTATGCGGTGGACGGCTTGTCGCGTGTCACGAGGGCGGCTATTCGCCCGCCTATGTGCCTTACTGCGGCCTCGCCATCCTCGAGGAGATGGCAGGAGTTCGGACAGGGCTCGAGGATCCTCTCCTCGAGCTGCTGGCAGGGTTCGGCGGCCAGGAGCTGCAGCCGCACCAGGAAGTGATCATCCTGGAAGCCGCCAAGCTTGCGACAGCTCTCCGTGAGTCGGCGTCCCCACCCCCTCCCCGGCGAGCGGGGAGGGGAGGAGTTTAGGAGGGAGCATTGAATAGGTTTGCGGCAGGCTACCTCGACGACATCGCGACGCGGCTCTATTCGTCAGTGCTGTCCGACGTCCTTGACGACCTTGGCCATCGGAACCAGGTGATGCGGCCGGAGGTGCGACCTCTCTATGTCGGTGCGAAAGTGGTTGGCCGCGCGGCGACGATGCTCGCCATCGCCGTCAGCGAGCTGCCGCCCGAGCCATACAAGCTGCTGATGGAGCTGCTCGACGGGCTGCAGCCGGGCGAGGTGGTGGTCGGCGCCGTCCAGGGCGAGTCGCGCGCCGCCCTGTGGGGGGAGCTGCTCACCACTCACACTCGCGCGCGTGGTGCTCGAGGCGTGGTGCTCGACGGCATGAGCCGCGACAGCTGGGGGATCGTGGAGATGAAGTTCCCTGTGTTTGCGACAGGTCTGTCGCCTGCCGACTCGAAGGGCAGGCTAGAGGTCGTCGCGATCAGGAGCACGATCCCAGTCGGCGGCGTGGCGGTGGCAGATGGCGACCTGGTGGTCGCCGACGACGATGGCTGCGTTGTGGTGCCCGCCGCGATAGAGGAGGAGGCGGTCGCGCGCGCCCTGGAGAAGGTTTCGGGCGAAGACACGATGCGCGACATCCTCCGCAAAGGAGCCAGCATCCGAGAGGTCTTCGCTGAGCACGGGATTCTTTGAAGCAGTCACAGCGATGAGCGCTTGACCTCGATGCGGTTCAAAGACAAGGTCGTGATCATCACCGGCGCGGGTTCCGGCATCGGGCGCGTCATGGCCCACAGATTCGCTGCGGAGGGCGCGAAGGTCGCGGTCGTCGACTGGCTTGCCGACCGTGCTGACACGGTCGCGGCCGAGATCTCCGAAGCGGGAGGACAGGCCGCAGCGATCCATACTGATGTCAGCTCGAAGGTAGGGGTCGATTCCATGGTCGCCTTTGCCGTTTCACGATTCGGGCCTGTCGATGTGCTGGTCAACAACGCGGCGATCGCGGACGGTGACGACGTGCTTCAGATCGACGACGCCACCTGGGACCACGATGTGTCGGTGGTGCTGAAAAGCGTCTTCCTCTGCTCGAAAGCCGTGCTGCCCTCGATGATCGAACGCGGCAGCGGCGCGATAGTCAACATCGCCTCGGTGAACGGAATGTCAGCCCTGGGCAACGAGGCCTACAGCGCGGCCAAGGCCGGAGTGATCAACCTTACCCAGGGGATCGCAGTGCGCTATGGAGCGCACGGGATCCGTTGCAACGCTATAGCGCCTGGCACCATCCGTACGCCTATCTGGCAGGAGCGGATCGATCGCGACCCTGTCGTTTTCGAGCGCCTTGTCAAGTGGTACCCGCTGGGCAGGGTCGGAGAGCCAGAGGACGTTGCCAACGCTGCGCTCTTCCTGGCCTCGGACGAGGCGTCATGGATCACCGGCACCGTGCTCCCTGTCGACGGCGGCTTGCTCGCCGGCAACTTCCGGATGACAAGGGAGCTGCTGGCCGAGGCGGGAAGCGAAGAGCTCGACTCCTAGTCGTGGACTTCGACACGGTAATCACCGGCGGAGACGTGGTCGATGGCACGGGTGCGCCGCGCAAGCGCCTTGACGTGGGCATCGCGGACGGTCGCATCGCCGCAGTCGACAAGCTCGGCGAGGCCAATGCGGCGAAGGTCATCGATGCGAGCGGCCTCGCCGTGGCGCCTGGCTTCATCGATGTTCACGTGCATTCGGAGCTCGCGCGCCTGGGCGGGATCGACCAGTTCGCAGGCGTCCTCGATGGGGTGACCAC
>DATLPO010000084.1:0-7075 GCA_035535675.1 Candidatus Limnocylindria bacterium | reverse complement strand
CGAGGTCGGCATCGAGGTAAACCCGTTGCGATTGGGCCGGGAGCACAAAGCCGTGGTGTGGGCGGCGACGGCGCAGGTTCTCATCACGACGCTCGCCTCCGGAGGCGTTGCTTTCCTGCTCGGGATCAGCCTCGCCGGGTCTGCCCTCATCGGTCTGTCGATCGCGCTTTCATCAAGCGTCGTCGTGGTCAACATCACGCGCAGCCGCCGGCGGACCACCAATCCGGCGACCGAGGCGGCGCTGCTCAGCTGGAGCGTCATGCAGGACATGACGGGGGTTGGCTTCGCACTGATTCTTCTTGCCAGCCTGGGCCTGGCCGACCGCCCGCCTGCAGTGGCTGCTGGGTTCATCGTGGCATTCGTCGTGCTTGTGGCGCTGGCGGCCTGGGTGCTTCCCCGCCTTCTTCACAGGCTTCACAGCGAGCACGACCTGTTCCTGCTGCTTTCAGTAGGCAGCGGGCTGGCGCTCGCGGGTCTTGGCGCCCGTTACTTCGGAGTCCCGCTGGCCCTCGCCGCGTTCGTTGCCGGCCTGGCAGTCGGCGAGAGCGCAGCGGCTGCCGAGGCCAGGCGGCGGATCCTTCCATTTCGGGACCTGTTCGCCGTGCTGTTCTTTGTTTCGCTGGGCAGTCTCATCGATCCATCGGCCATCCCTGGGGCCTTGCCATGGCTGGCCTTCCTGCTGGCAGCTGTCGCGATCAGCAAGATGATTCCGCTCTTCCTGCTCAGCCGCCTGGCGAGGATCCCTGACGTCCGGCCGTGGCAGATGGCGATCGGTCTCGGCCAGATCGGGGAGTTCAGCTTCGTCCTGGCGTCAATCGTGCTTGGGCGGGCGTTGATCCCATCGACACTTTTCAACGCGGTGCTCCTTGCCGTCGTCGTCACGATCGCGATCGCCACCACTCTGGTGAAGCTCGGCAACCGGCCTGTGCCGGCGCAGGCGGCGACCCCAGGCTGAGGCCTCAGGGACCCAGCAGGTAGCCCATGCGGCGCGGCATCCGCGCGATCGCCGACATCACTGGATTCGGATTGCGGCCTGTCTCTTCTGCCGTGTCCTTGGCGATGATCGCTCGCCGAATGACAGCCGCACCTAGGGATCGCAAAGGCTCGGGCGGAAACAGGCGCGGCTTGGGGTTGACCATCGGCAGGCGCGTGGCGTCTGTGTCGGCTCCTGACACGAGATCGGCGATGACCTTGCCGGCGAGGTGAGTGGGTGCGACGCCGTTGCCCGTGTAGCCCAGGGCGTAGAACACGTTGCCCGGGTCGAGACTGCCAAAGGTGGGGAGGTGGGTGGGCGAAACGTCGATTGGTCCTCCCCATGCGTCTTCCAATGGGACTTCCGAAAAGCTCGGAAAGAGGCGCCGGAAGCCCTCGGCGGCTTCCACCACCGCGCGCATGTCGTGCGTGAACGAATCGTCGATCTTGCTGGAGGCGCGCCCTCCACCGCCACCGAAGGCGATACGTCCGTCGCGCGTGGTTCTGAAGTAGCGGACCGACGTTCGGAAGTCGGTGATCAGCTCGCCGCCTGTCCAGCCGATCTCCGCCAGCTTCTCCGGGGCCGGAGCTGTGAGCACTATGTAGCTGCTCCAGGCGACGAGGCGGCGGCGCAGCTGGGGCCAGCCGACTGCCCACGCGTTAACGGCAAGCACTGCCTTCGGAGCGCGCACGCTTCCGTTCGGTGTGATGGCGACGGCCGGGGAGCCTGAATCGAGGCGAGTGACTGTGGTGCCTTCGTGGATCGTGACTCCTCGCTCGAGCAGCACGCGCCGCAGGCCGCGGGCCAGGAAGGCAGGCTGCACCGATGCACCGTCCTTCATGAAAGCCCCTGAGCGGAACGCGGGCGAGGCGCACCGCTCTTTCAGCTGCTCATGGCTCAACGCCCTCAGCTCGTCCGGCGCCCCGACCTCGCGCGCGAGAGCGACTATCTCCTCGCAGACCACCTCGTGCTGAGGCGCGGTGGCGGCATAGAGATAGCCGGCATGCTTGAACCAGGCGTCGACCTGATGAGCCAGGCAGAACTCACCGATCGCTTTGATGCTGTCAGAGATCGCGCGGCACGCGAGCACCGCTTGATCGCGACCGTACAGGGTGATCAGCCCATCGAGGTCGTCCCACCATCCGCTCGCGAACCCGCCGTTGCGGCCGGTGGGCCCGCCTCCGCAGATGTCCTGTTCGAGCACGACCAGCTTCATGTCCGGCTTCACGTGGGTCAGGTGATACGCAGTCCACAGGCCGGTGAACCCCCCGCCGACGATGACGACGTCCGCGTTGACTTCCCCTTTGAGAGGAGGGCAGGGCTTGGCGTCATTCTCTGCCGCCAGAGCCTCGCGCAGCCACCAGCTGCGCTGGGCGCCGGGCGTCAGGGCCTTGCCGGTGAGGTTCAACGCGGGAATGGTCGAGCTCACCCGACAATCCTGACGCTTCACACGGCCCGAAAATCTCGCCGGAATGGACCGGGTACGATGCCAGGATGGCCAACAAGACAGCGCCCGTTGAGGTCGATGCGGCACGAGTCCAAACCCTGATCGCGCGAGAGGAAGAGAGCTTCCGCGCCGCCAGGAGGCGGTCGGACGACCTCTGGCGCAAGGCCCGCGAGTTCAGCCCGCGAGGCGTGCCCTCGTCATTCCAGGACGCGTCGCCTCAGCCCATCTTTGTCGAGTACGGACGTGGTAGCCGCGTCTGGGACGTCGACGGCAACGAGTACGTGGACTTCCACAACGGCTTCGGCGTCATGGTCGTGGGCCACGCTCACCCGCTGATAGTTGACGCGGTCTCCAAGCGCATCGCGCGGGGCTCGCACTTCGCCCAACCCGTCGCGGAGGTCGCCATCGTCGCCGAGGAGCTGGCCAAGCGGTTCGGCCTGCCGCAATGGAGGTTCACCAACAGCGGGACGGAGTCCACGCTGGATGCAGTCCGCATCGCGCGTGGCTTCACGGGCCGCGACAGGCTGGTGAAGATCGAGGCTTCCTACCACGGGCACCACGATGCCCTCATGGTCTCGGTCGAACCGCCACCTGACAAGATGGGACCGGCCGACGCGCCTGCGTCGTTTGCCCAGAGCGAGGGCATCCCTCAAGCAGTCGTCGAGCTCACCACCGTCGTCCCCTTCAACGACCTGCCTGCCCTCGAGCGAGCGTTCAAGAATCACCCCAACGACATCGCCGCGGTGATCGTGGAGCCCGCGATGATGAACCTCGGGATCGTCCTGCCGGACGCCGGCTACCTGGCTGGGATCAGGGAGCTGGCCCATCGTAACGGCGCGCTCTTGATCTACGACGAGGTCAAGACAGGCGTGACGATCGCGCCAGGCGGGGCGACCGAGCGGTTCGGGGTCCAGCCCGACCTGATCGCCCTCGCCAAGGCGATTGGAGGAGGCCTTCCATGCGGCGCGATCGGAGGGCGCAAGGACGTCATGGCGGTGATCGAGGACAAGCGGGTGTCACAGATGGGCACGTTCAACGGCAACCCCCTTACGCTGGCGGCGTCCAAGGTCACCCTTCAAGACATCCTCACCCCAAAGGCGTACGCCCATTTCGATGCCCTGGCGGAAGTGCTCCAGGGTGGACTGCAAAATGTGATCGCCGACAATTCACTCCCCTTCCACGTCGTCACCATGGCCGCGCGGGGCGGAATCACTTATCGGGCGCAGCGGGTTCGCAACTACCGGGACTACCTGGAGACGGACAAGGCGTCCGCCTACCTTTCATGGCTGTACCAGTGCAACCGCGGGGTCCTCATGGCGCCGGGCGCCGAGGAGAACTGGACGCTGTCGGTGCAGCACTCGCAGGAGGACGTCCAGCGCTACGTGGACAACTTCGCCGAGATGGCTCGCGACCTGAGGGCGTAAACAGGGCCTGAAAAGGTTGCGGCGCTCGTGGATAATGCGCCCATGAATACGATCCTGTTGATAATCGCCTTCATTGCGTTCGTTCTCGCTGCCATCGGCTGGGGGTACAAGAAGGTCGACCTGATCGCGATCGGTCTTGCGGCGTGGGTGCTCACAACCTTCATCGGCCACCTCTCGAGCTTCACCCTGAGCACCATCCTCCTGATCCTCGCCTTCATAGCGTTCGTGCTGGCTGCGATCGGGTGGGGTTACAAAAAGGTCGGCCTGATCGGTGTCGGGCTGGCGCTGTGGGTGGGTGCGAGCCTGATCGGCCTGATCACCTAAGCGACGAAGGTGGCGTATAAGGCGACCTATAACGTCGTGGTCAAAGCCCCTCAGGGCAATGTGTTCGACTACGTCGCCGACGTTGCCTCGCACGGCGAGTGGGCCAGCGAACCTGACCACATGAAAGTGTCCGCCGAGAAGGCGGGACCCCCGGCGGTTGGGTCGAAATACAAGGCCGAGGGCATCCTTAACGGCAAGGTGAACCCGTCGGTCGTCACGATTACGGCGTTGGAGTCCCCGAGTCGATTCGCCTTTGACGCCGAGGACGCCAACTCGGTGTTTCATCACGAGTTCGTGTTCAGCCCGCGCGAGGGCGGGACCAACGTCGAGCGCATCGTGACAATGACCAAGGGACCGTTTTACTTTCCGCTGGTGCTCGCCATCTTCAAGAGCACGGTCCAGAGGAATTACAACGGCGCTATGCAGAACCTGAAGTCGAAGATGGAGTCCGGGGCCTGAGCGGTCAGTTGGGGCGCCCTCAGGGCAAGGCGTAATAACGGAGCGACAGGATGTGCAGCGCGCCTGATTTCCCGTCCATGTAGAAGCCCGGCGTTGCCGCCCCGGTGGACTGTGTCTCGCTGGCCAGCGCCACGCGGGCTCCGTCCAGGAAGAGCGAGATGCTGGTGCCTTTGACCACGATGCCGACGTCGACAATGCGCCCGCCCTGCAGGCCTGGGACGGGGATCGACGCCGCGAGCGCCTGGTTGCTGCCAACGTTTGGCGACAGGTACAGGGTCATGACTTCCTGCGCCACCTGGATGTTGAGGCCGACCTCGGCCGCTTCAGTCGGCCCTGAACCACGCACGTGCCAGTTGATCTCGAAGTCGCTTCCAGTATCGACTCTGAGGACTAGATGTGCCACGTACTCCTTCAGAGCCGGACCATCGAAGTCGCCGCTGAAGCCGGCGCCGTCTTTGAGGATGCGCAAGTCGATCGAGGAGCTCCCATACAGCACAGAGGCAGAGGCCGCCGGATTGGGCGAGGGAGTGCCGCCAGACGACCACGCTGCCGACGTGAGCTTGGCCTCGTAGATGAGGCTGCCGTGTGCCAGGCTGTCTGGCCGGGTGACAGGTGGCTTTCCGGATGCGGCGATGTAGGCCAAGCCACCGACCGCGAGCAAAATCCCCAGCGCCCCAACGCCAATGAACAAGGCCGCTCTGCCCGGTCGCCGCGAGGTCTTATCCGCGACCGCCGGCAGCGGCGCGCTGCGAACGGGGGTTAATCCCGCTGTAGCCGGCGCGGGCCGCTCTGGCGGGACGGCGGCGGCGGGGGTGGCTGCCATCTCCAACTCGCGCACGAATCCAGTGCAGTCTGGGAAGCGATCGGTGGGCTCCTTGGAAAGCGCCTTCATGAGCGCTCCCTCGACGGTTTCAGGCAGCGCGGCGTTGACGCTGCGGGGCGCCGGCAGCTGGGACTGGATCTGGGCCAGCATCACTGCGGCCGGTGTCTCGGCGTGAAATGGAGGGTGGCCGGTCAGAGCTTCGTAGGCGACGACGCCCAGCGCGTACTGGTCTGAGGCGGGCCCTGTGTCGCCGCTTGCGCACTGCTCAGGCGACATGTACTCAGGAGTGCCCACCACGCTGTCCAGCCGGGTAAGGCGATCGTTGGTGGCCATCATGCGAGCAAGGCCGAAGTCGCCGAGAACGGGCGTGCCGTCCTTGGCGATCAGGATGTTGGATGGCTTGACATCGCGATGAAGCACTCCACGTTGGTGCGCATAGTCCAGCGCAGCGGCGACAGGCCCGAGGACTTTCGTGGCTCGCCCCAATCCGATCGGCTTGCCGAGCTCTCCCGCGAAAGTCCCGCCCTCGACGAACTCGGTGACGATGTAGGGCTGGCCCTCGTGCTCGCCATGGTCGAACACGGCCAGGATGTTCGGATGCCGCAGCTTGGCGATCGCCACCGCCTCTCGCCGGAAGCGCTCCCGGAACTGGGGATCGTCGGCCAGGAACTCCGGCAGAACCTTGATTGCGACCATACGCTCGAGGGCCGGCTGGTAGGCCTTGAACACCGTTGCCATGCCGCCGCGTCCGACCTGTTCGACGATCTGGTAAGGGCCGACCTGCGCGCCGGCGGAAATCTTCATCGCTGCGCCGACATTAGCGTGCCGCCTGGGTTCGCGCGGCGCCGCTGCCGCCGGTCAGGCGCGCCGCGATGATCACCGGCACGATGGTGACCAGGATCACGAAGGAGACAACTACATTGACCTCAGGGAGGCGCTGTCCGAGCCGGATGGCGCCGAAGATCCAGAGCGGAAGAGTGTTCTGAGCGCCGGCGGTGAAGTAGGTGACGATCACCTCGTCGAACGACAGTGCAAATGCCAGCATCGCCCCTGCTACCACGGCCGTTGCGATCAGCGGCAGGGTCACGTCCCTAAAGGTCTGAAAGCCGTTTGCGCCGAGGTCCATGGCGGCCTCGATCAATGAGCCCTGGGTTCGCCGAAGGCGCGCGAGCACGTTGTTGTAGACGACAACGATGCAGAAGGTGGTGTGGCCGATCACTATCGTCAGGGTCGAAAGCGGTATCCCGTCGAATCGGAAGAATGAGTTCAGAGCCATTCCAGTCACGATCCCTGGCAAGGCAAGGGGAAGTATGAACAGCAGGCTCACCACGTCGCGCCCGAAAAATGTCATGCGGTGAATCGCGAACGCGGCGCATGAGCCGAGGAGCAAGGCGAGGCCTGTTGACGTCAGCGCCGCCTGCAAAGAGAGCCCCAAAGCGGTGCGCACCTCGGGGTCTTCCCACGTCGCCACAAACCACTTGGTGGTCAGGCCGGGGAGCGGCCAGGTCTGGATGTTCGAGCTGTTGAATGCGTAGACGAGGATCAGCACGATTGGAATGAACAGGAACAGCAGGATGAGGACGACCCACAGCCGCAACGCAAAGCGCGTCCAGAAGCCTTCCACT
>DATLPO010000083.1:0-3694 GCA_035535675.1 Candidatus Limnocylindria bacterium | reverse complement strand
TCGCAAACGACCAGCTCCTCACGGAACGACGATCCCCGCGCCAGCACCTTTCCATTCGGGCCGAAGATCGCGCTGTTGCCGTCGAAGACGAGCTCGTCCTGGCCGCCGACCATGTTCACCCACGCGATGAAAGAGCCGTAGTCCCGCGCGCGGTCGGCGATCATCGCCTCGCGCGGTACGCGCTTGCCCTCGTGATAAGGGGAGCCGTTGATATTGAGCATCACCTCGGCGCCGTGCAGCGCCTGCCATGCCATCGGGCCTGAGGGATACCAGCAGTCCTCACATACCGAAACTCCGATACGCACGCCCGCGATCTCGACGATGGGGCAGAGGTGGCCCGGTGTGAAGTACCGCTGCTCATCGAAGACGCCGTAGTTGGGCAGGAAAACCTTGCGGTAGACGGCCTTGAGCTCGCCGTCGTGGATGAAGGCAGCGGCGTTGAAGATGTCGCCGTCCTCGTCAACGAATCCGACCACGGCGGAGATGCCTTTGGTCGCACCCACGACCAGGTCGAGCGCCTTCAAGTTGTCGCGGACGAAAGCGGGCTTCAGGACGAGGTCCTCGGGCGGATAGCCGGGGATCGCCAGCTCGGGAAACAGGACGATGTCGGTGCCTTGGTCGCGAGCGCGGCCGATCCACTCGGCGATGGCCTTCGAATTACCCCAGAGGTCTCCGACCGTCGGGTTGATCTGGGCCAGGCCGATCCGGAGCTGCCGGTTCACAAGACCATGCTAGTTAGGATTTACGCTGATCGTGAGTTACTTCGAACGCCTCCGCACGCTCTCCAAAGATCGTCACACGCTCGTCTGCGTCGGCCTCGACCCTGATCCCGAGCGGATCTCGGGCGGCGCGGCCGGAGCGCTTCGTCACTGCCGCGAGGTGGTGCGCCAGACGGAGGAGAATGCGTGCTGCTTCAAGCCCAACAGCGCCTTCTGGGAGCAGTACGGCCCTGATGGCTGGAAAGCGTTGCTGGAGCTGAAGGGTGAGACTCCCAACACTCCTTTCCTCTTCGACGCCAAGCGTGGCGACATGGGCAACACGATGCGCGCGTACGCGGTCGCCGCATTCGCGACCCTCGGCATGGACGCGGCGACTGTCAATCCGTACCTCGGAACGGATTCGCTCGAGGAGTTCACGCGATACAAGGATCGAGGTGTGTACGTGGTGTGCCGAACATCCAACCCTGGTGCGAAGGACCTCCAGCACCTCGACGCAAAGGGCGATCCCATTTACCTCCACGTCGCGAAGCTGGCCGAGAGCGTCAACTCCAATGGCAACGTCGGCCTCGTGGTCGGCGCCACGGCACCCGATCAGATCGCTGAGCTGCGAGGCGCGACAGACCTTCCATTCCTCATCCCGGGAGTGGGGGCGCAGGGGGGTGACTTAGAGGGATCTGTGCGCGCGGCCTGGAACGGCGACGCTGCCTCGTGCCTGATTTCCTCCAGCCGCAGCGTTCTCTATGCGGACAGCCCTGCGCGTGCGGCGGCAGCGCTGAAGGCGGAGATCAACGCGGTCGTCGGAGCGCGTGCGTGAGCGAGCGTCACACAGCGCGATTGGTGCTGACCGGCCACATCATCGACTCGATGATGCTGCCCCAGATCATGGACCTGGTGATGGACCTGGGCGGTAACTTCAACGTCGATGAGCTGAAAGTTGGGCAGCACAAGACGGACCCATCGATCTGCAGGATGACAATCGTCGCGACCTCGGCGGAGCAGCTGGATTCGATAGTCCGCCGCGCCCGCTCACTCGGCGCCACTGCCGAATCGGAAGAGCCCGCAACGCTCGAAAAGGTTGCGACAGTCGGAGTCTTTCCCGAGGGTTTCTACTCGACCAGCAACCTGCCGACCGAGATCCTCATCGGCAGCCGCTGGGTGACTGTCGAGAACATCGAGATGGATTGCGCCATAGCTGTCGACGCGAAGGCCGGGCGCGCATGGACGATCGTTTTCCAGGGCGCCAGGCCGGGGATGGACGTCGTGGTCGGCTACAAAGGAGTGCGTGTGACCCCGTTGGAGCGCTCGCGGCAGACCGAGATCTTCAGCTTCATGGGCAGCGAGGTCTCGGCGGAGAAACCAAAGAAGGTCCTGATCGCGGGGATCGCCAAGGAGATGCAGCAGATCAAGCAGTCGGGCGGCCGGATCGTGGTCGTCGCGGGGCCTGCCGTCGTTCACACCGGCGCCGGCCCCTACCTTTCAAGGCTGATCGAGCTCGGGTACGTGCAGGTGCTGTTCGCCGGCAACGCGCTGGCGGTACACGACGTCGAGGCGGCGTTGTTCGGCACCGCGCTCGGCATCAACATCGAAAGCGGAGTGGCGATGGAGCACGGGCATGAGCACCACATGCGCGCGATCAATCGCGTGCGCGCTGCCGGCGGGCTGCGCCAGATGGTCCAGAGCGGACAGCTCACGTCCGGCGTGATGAAGTCAGCCATCGACCACGGGGTCGACATCGTGCTGGCGGGGTCCGTGCGCGACGATGGACCGCTGCCCGACGTGATCACTGACATGATCGAAGCCCAGCAGAAAATGCGCGCAGCGCTCGCAGGCGTCCGAATGGCCCTGATGTTCTCGACGATGTTGCACTCGATAGCCACCGGCAACATGCTGCCCGCGGGCGTGCGCACCGTCTGCGTCGACATCAACCCCGCTGTGGTGACCAAGCTCGCCGATCGAGGCAGCTGGCAGTCGATCGGCCTGGTCACCGACGTCGAATCCTTCTTGCGCGAACTAGCCCTGGTGATAGAAACTGGGGCGCATGGGTAAAGGACGCGACAAACAGGGCCGTGAGGCCAAGAAGAAAAAGAAGGTCAAGCTCCCGGCCGGGTCGCCGGCCGCCAACGTCCAGTTCCGGCACCACGAGGTGCCCACCAGCCAGCCCGAGGCGACGCCGAAGCCCCCAGAGTAGGCCTCCCGTTCTGTGGGCCGGACCTCTAGACCGACGGGCCGATGAAGCCCTCGCGCTCCAGGTGGAGAATGATTTGCTGGGCCGCCTCGGCAGGCGTCACTCCGGTGGTGTCGATCACTACATCCGCATCGACCGGTTCTTCGTATGGGTCGGAGATCCCCGTGAACTCTTTCAGGATGCCCGCTCGCGCCTTGGCATATAGGCCCTTTCGATCCCGCTCCTCACACACCTCGATCGGCGTCGCGATATGGATGAGCACGAAGCCTCCTCTCGGCTCGATCATGTGCCGCACTTCCTTGCGGGTTGCGTCGTAGGGCGCGATTGGAGCGCAGATGGCGATCCCGCCGTTGCCCGCGATCTCGGATGCGACAAAACCGATCCGCCGGATGTTCAGGTCACGGTGCTCTTTGGAGAAGCCGAGCTCTGACGACAGGTTGCGCCTGACGATATCTCCGTCCAGCAAAGTCACGGGCCGCCCGCCGATCTCCAGGAGCTTGACCAGCACAACATTCGCGATCGTCGACTTGCCCGAGCCGGAAAGCCCGGTGAAGAACAGGGTGAAGCCCTGCTGTGCTCGCGGGGGGTAGGAGCGGCGAAGCTCAGCCGCAACGGCCGGCGGTGTGAACCAGGCGGGCAGCTCGCTGCCCTCGTTGAGGCGGCGCCGCTGCTCGGTCCCTGAGATGGAAAGGACCCTGGCTCCTTTCGGAACCTCGTCCTCCGGCATGTACATATCGCGATCTTCGACGTACACCATCTCCTGGAAGGGCACCATCTCGACACCAAGCTC
>DATLPO010000082.1:0-2001 GCA_035535675.1 Candidatus Limnocylindria bacterium | reverse complement strand
CCACCCGCTAACGATCCGACGTCGCATCCAAGCGGCGATCTGGGCTCGTTGCGCTAGCTCCTTATGGAAGGGGTCGTCAACTGCATGATGGGTTCCGTTACGGGCGCTTCACCGCGCCAGCTGGCAAGGATTGCCGGCGCTTTGTACTTGATCAACATCGTCGGGGGCGCCTTCGCCATCGGCTTCGTTCGCGCCGCCTTGTTCACGCCCGATCTGGCGACCACGGCGCACAACATCCAGACGCACCAGCTGCTGTACCGATCGGGCATCGCGGCGCATCTAGTGGTGACTTTGACAAACGTCCCCTTGGCGCTGATCTTCTATGAACTGTTCAAGGTCGTGAACCGGAGGCTGGCCCTGCTGACTGCGTTTTTCATCCTGGTCGCGACCGCAATCGAGGCCGCTGGCCTCGTCCACGAGTTCGCGCCGCTGGCCCTTCTGGGCAGCGGGCCCTTTGTCAGCGCCCTGCCACCAGCACAGCTCGACGCGCTGGCATCCCTGCCCGGCGCTCTGTCGGATGGCAGCTACCACGTGTACACCACGTTCTTCGGCCTTGACATCCTCGGTCTGGCGTACTTGGTGCTCCAGTCGAGGTTCGTGCCCCGTGCCATCGGCGTCTTGTTGGCGATTGACGGCCTGGCATACCTTGTCTACAGCTTCACGGATCTCCTGGCACCAGGTTTCGCCGCCCGTCTGGTCCCCTGGATCCAGCTGCCCGCACCCATCGCTGAGGGGGCATTCAGCCTCTGGCTTCTCGTATTCGGAGTCAACACTAAGTGGTGGACGACGAGTGCCGGCGCGGCAGCTTACTAGGCGTCGAGCAGCTTCTCGAGCATTCGCCGGAGCTGATGATGTCCCCGCTGCCCGAGTCGCTGGGTGATCTCGTCCTCGAGGTCTTCGATGGGAGACGATGCGGAGTATGAGTGCTCGCTTTCAGGGTCGTGGGCGGCTAACCACGGACATCACTTGTTGGGCACAGTCTCGTGACGACATCGAAGCGGTTGTGTTAGTCGGCTCCTTCGCGCGCGAAGGAGCCGGTATGGCCAGCGATGTCGACCTGGTGATCTTGACACCGAACTTCGCCCAGCTGGCCGCGCATCCCAACTGGTTTCTGCAACTGCGACCTGGCAGCCAGCTCATCCACGCCATGGCCTGGGGACGCCTGCTCGAGCGCCGCTACCGGATGCGCAGCGGGCTGCAGGTCGACGTCGGTCTGGTGCCTCGGGTCTGGCTGAGCTGCCACTCGATCCGGGCGCACAACGAGTCCTCACGATGGGCACACCGTGCTTTGGGACTCACCAGGACTCCTATTTCGTGCCGGCGAAGTGCTCGACAGCAGTCGCGCGTAGGCCGACCGTCCCGCGGGCGTGCGTCACAGGCTGCTCTGCGTTGTGAACTGATGTCTCGGTGACCGCCGCCTGGCGAAACCTGCAGCGACTCAACTTGGATCTCCATGCATTCGTCGACCGGACAAGACCGCACGTCTATCGGCAAGCGGTGGCGGTAGGCGGCGAGGGTCCGTCATGTGATCGGCTTTCTGGCTCGCAGAACGAGCCGGCTCTCACGCGAGAGCTGCCCCCGTCGAGGTCGCCAAAGCACTCGATCTCGGCAAAGCCGACATCTTCGAGCAGGCGAGCGAGCTCGGTCGCGGTATCGACGCGGAGCCGGAACGTGACGGTGCGGCGCGGTCCGTTAGCCGGGGCCAGTATGTGCTCGGCTTCAACCTCGCCGGCTGGGCGGAGCCGGGTCGGGCTGAAAATATCCCGCCACTTGGTGTCAGGAAGCTCGAGTGCCATCATCGATGATCATCGACGATGAGTGCGCACGATGTCACTGATTCCCCCGTGGTTGCGACCGCCCCGCGTCCGCGAGCGCCTGGCCTCATACCACCTGCGCTCAGATTTACTGGACGCGGCGGCTGCCATGGCCTCTGACCAGCGCTCCGATATCTACGTAGTCCGGCTGGAGTCCTCTCTCACTGACTCAGAGACCGTGCTGCGG
>DATLPO010000081.1:0-31812 GCA_035535675.1 Candidatus Limnocylindria bacterium | reverse complement strand
GGACACCGCGGAGCTGTTGTTCGAAAACTGCCGCGTGCCTGTCGCCAACCTCATCGGAGACGAGGGCGAAGGCTTCAAGAACCTGATGTGGGAGCTACAGGGCGAGCGCATGATCACGGCGGCCGGTGCGATCGCCGGTGCAACTCGAGTCTTCGAATACACGGCGGAGTACGCGCGCAACCGGATGGCGTTCGGTCAGCCGATCTCGCAGTTCCAGGTGATCAAGCACAAGCTCGTCGACATGGGCACCAAGATCGCTGCCGTCCAAGCGCTCGTTTACCAGACCGCCCAGCAGTGGGATGCAGGCGAGTATCCGGTTCGCGAGATCTCCCAGTCGAAGCTGCTTGCCACTCAGCTCGCTTGCGAAGTTGCCGATGAGGCAATCCAGATCCTAGGCGGTCACGGCTACATGAGCGAGTTCCCAGTCGAGCGGGCCTGGCGTGACGCACGCCTGGCACGGATCGGCGCTGGGACCGACGAGATCATGAAGGAGATCATCGCCAAGACATACGGCTTATGACTCCGCGGGCAACGCTCTTCGCGGGTTGCGAGCCGGAGGTGGCGGCTGGGCCTGACGGCAGGATCCTCGCCGTCGGCGCCGGGGCTCGCGCGACGGCAGGACGCTCGGCCGAGGTCGTGCGGCTCGGCGGCCGCGCGCTGCCGGGCATGATCGATGCACATATTCATCTCGAAGGCCTTGCCGATCAGAATCTGACCCTCGACATGACCGGCGCGGCAAGCCTTGAAGACGCTATGGCTCGCGTCGAAAGCTGGGCCGCTCGCCTGCCCAAGGACGGTTGGGTGATCGGCTCCGGCTGGTACAACGACCTCTGGCCGAATCCCGCATTCCCAACGCGGCGTCACCTCGACAAGGCGGGCGGCGGGCGGCCTGTCTATCTACGTCGGAAGGACGGCCACTCAGCGTGGGTCTCGAGCGCGGCCCTCAAGCTCGCGGGTATCGAGACGGCGACCGCCGATCCGCCGGGAGGCGTGATCGACCGTGACGGGCGTGGCGCGCCCACTGGCATCCTCCGTGAGATCGCGATTCACGCAGTGCTTGGGATCTTGCCCCGACCCGAAGAGGCGGATTTCGATTCCTCGATGCGGCAAGCCCTTAAGGCGCTCGCTGCCATGGGTGTCACGTCCGTCCATTCGATGGACACCGCTCGGGGCTTTGCTTCGCTGCAGCGCCTGCACTCGAAGGATCGGCTGCCGGTCCGCGTCACCTATAACCTCCCGCTCGCCGACCTGCACCACGCGGAGCGAATGGGGGTCAGATCTGGCTGGGGGGACGAGTGGCTGCGCTTCTGGGGTGTGAAGGCGTTCCTTGACGGATCGCTTGGTAGTCGTACCGCTGAGATGCTTGACGGGTCGGGTACCGCACGCTTGCTGCAGCCCGACCTGGTGGAGATGATCGATCGCTGCGCTCGCGCCGAGCTCAACGTCTGTCTCCATGCGATCGGCGACGGGGCAGTTCGACGAGCGCTTGATGCCATCGCCCGGCGGCGCGTCGCGTGGCCTAAGTGGCGTCCGCGCATTGAGCACGCCCAGTGCGTCAATCCGAAAGATGTGCCGCGCTTCGCGCGCCTCGGCGTGATCGCGTCGATGCAACCAATCCATGCGGTGGCCGATCGGGAGCTTGCCGACCAGTACTGGCCGCAGGTCGCAGCTCACTCATATGCGTGGGGTGCTTTCGAGCGCGCGGGCGCGCGGCTTGCATTCGGCTCTGACGCGCCGGTGGAGTCAGCGGATCCGATGCTTGGTATCGAAGCGGCGACAGTATGGCGGCGCCGCGCGAAATGGCACCCGGAGCTGGCGATCACGCGCGCGAAAGCACTGCGTGCGTACACGGCCGGCGCTGCATATGCCGTCGGCATGGAACGAGATCTGGGCTCGCTGCGGTTGGGAAAGCTATGCGACATCACCGTCGTGGAGGATGGCCGTGTGACGGCGACGATCGTCGGCGGAAAGCTCAGCTGGAGGCGAACGCCTCGCTGAGCTTCGCGGCGGTCTGCAGGAGGTGCTCGTTGACGACCTTCACCTCGCCAAGCACCGGCATGAAGTTGGTGTCGCCGTTCCAGCGTGGCACGACGTGAAGATGGACGTGGTCGGGCATTCCAGCGCCGGCGACGCGGCCGACGTTGGCGCCGATGTTGAAGCCCTCCGGTTTCAGCGCGCCCTTCAGGACCGTAATCGTTCGCTTGAGCGCGCGCATGAGAGATGCGGTTTGCGCTTCATCAAGGTCTTCGAGCCCACCCAAATGGGCCACCGGCGCGACCATTGCGTGGCCGGGGTTATAGGGGTACTTGTTGAGCATCACCACGGCGCCGTCGGGCCGCCAGACGACAAGCGCAGCGTCAGTGTCATCGGGGTTCTCGACGACCCGGCAGAACAGGCAGCCGGGCCGCGGCTCCTCGGTGATGTACTCCATGCGCCACGGCGCCCACAGTCGCTCCATTGATCTACGTCCTCTTGTTCGTGGGTGTGACGGCGGTCTGGGGATGGACCTTCGTTGTCGTGAAGAACGCGATAGCAGAGTATCCGACGCTGCCGTTCCTGCAGCTGAGATTCCTGCTGGCGTTCCTGGTGATGGCGATCCTTGTCCGCCGGTTGCCCACACGAAAAGAGCTCCGGGTCGGGCTGCTGGTGGGTGCCGTTTTGGCGATGGGCTACCTGACCCAGACGCTGGGCCTGAACCTGATCTCTCCGGGGAATGCCGGACTGATCACCGGCCTGCTTGTGCTGTTCACGCCGTTCATCGACCGCCTCTTCGGTGTTCCTTTGAAGCGTCGAACCATCATTGCGGTGATCGTTGCGGTAATCGGGATCGGAATGGTGACCGGCGGCCCGTCCGCGTTCGGCCTGGGCGACCTGCTGGTCGTCGTTTGCGCAATGTTCCTCGCGCTTCATATCGTGCTGCTGAGCCGCTGGTCGCCGGGTCTGCGCTCGGCGCCGCTGGCGATGGTGCAGATGGGGGCCTGCGCGTTGATCTTCAGTGCCGGTGGCACCTGGTCGCTGAGCATGCCGTCCACGGACGTGTGGATCGCGATCGTCATCACAGGCGTCTTTGCTTCGGCGCTTGCCTTCTTCATCCAGACGTGGGCGCAATCGCACCTCGACGCGAGCCGGACGGCGCTGATCATCGCCATGGAGCCTGCCTGGGCAGTAGCTGCGGCGGTGACGTTGGCGGGCCAGAGGTTTGGGTGGTTGCAGGCCGTAGGGGCGGCCCTGGTCCTGACCGCGATCGTGGGTCACGAACTCGCGCCCCTAAAATTCAAGACTCCCGAACATGAGCCCAGCAAGACATAGCTCCTACGTACCCCAGGACATCGAGCCGAAGTGGCAGAAGGTGTGGGCCGATCACGGGGTGATGAAGGCGGCTGACGACTCACCGAAGCCGAAGTTTTATGACCTCGTGATGTATCCGTACCCGTCGGGCGACCTCACCGTCGGCCATGCGCGCAACTACGTGATGGGCGACGTTCTGGCGCGCATGAAGCGAATGCAAGGGTTTGAGGTGTTGCACCCGTTTGGATGGGATGCCTTTGGGCTGCCCGCCGAAAACGCCGCCATCAAGCGGGGTGGCATACATCCGGAGACGTGGACGCTCGGCAACATTGCCAAGGCGACGCGCGAGCTGAAGATGTTGGGGATCCTGTACGACTGGGACCGTGAGGTCACCACGTGCCTGCCGGACTACTACAAGTGGAACCAGTGGCTCTTCCTCCTTTTCCATGAGCGCGGGCTGGCGTACCGCGCGATGGCCCCCGTCAACTGGTGCCCGGTGGACAAGACCGTGCTTGCGAACGAGCAGGTCATCAACGGGCGATGCTGGAGGCATCCTGACGTCGAGGTCGAGAAGCGCGACCTCGAGCAGTGGTTCTTCAAGATCACCGACTACGCGGATCGGCTGCTGGACGATCTCGCGCTGCTCGAGCACTGGCCCAACAAGGTCCGCGTCATGCAGACCAACTGGATTGGCCGCAGCCAGGGAGCGGAGGTCGAGTTCCCGGTCGTCGGCCTGGATGGGGAATCGCTGCGTATCTACACGACGCGGCCCGACACGTTGTTCGGGGCCACGTTCATGGTGCTGGCGCCGGAGCATCCTTTTGTCGAGCGGATAACAATCGAGAAGCATCGCGAGAAGGTGCGCGAGTACGTCGCCAAGGCGCGCAAGGCGAGCGACATCGATCGGCTCTCCACCGAGCGTGAGAAGTCCGGCGTGCCGACGGGAGCCTTCGCGATCAACCCCGTCAACGGAGAGAAGATCCCGATCTGGGTTGCGGACTACGTCCTGATGACGTATGGCACCGGTGCGATCATGGCCGTGCCCGCGCACGATGAGCGCGACTTCGAGTTCGCCGAAAGGTTTGGGCTGCCCATTCGCGAGGTGATCGCCCCGCCGACGGGTTCGCAGCGTGAGCTGCGCGCCGCCTATGTCGGGCCCGGAGTCATGGTGAACAGCGGCGAGTTCGACGGGCTCGATGCGGCAACCGGAACCGAGCGCGTGATCGCCGCGCTGGAGGCGAAGGGGCAGGGCAAGCGAGCGGTCAAGTACAGGCTTCGCGACTGGTTGATATCGCGGCAGCGCTACTGGGGCACGCCGATACCGATGGTGTATTGCGAGACCGACGGGATCGTGCCTGTGCCGATAGAGCAGCTTCCCGTGGTGCTGCCCAAAGAATACAAACCTCTTTCCGAAAACCCAGGCTTCTGGCGGACGACCTGTCCGAAATGCGGGCGCGAGGCGCGGCGCGAGACGGACACGATGGATACGTTCGTCGATTCGTCGTGGTATTTCCTTCGCTACGCCAGCCCCAAGGACGCGGACCGGCCGTTCGACTCCGAGCTGGCCAATCACTGGATGACGGTCGACCAGTACACGGGTGGCGTCGAGCACGCCATCCTCCATCTGCTCTACTCGCGCTTCTTCATCAAGGTGCTGCACGACGCAGGCATGGTCGATGCTTCAGAGCCCTTCAAGCGGCTGTTCAACCAGGGCATGGTCAAGCGGTTCGGCCAGGTGATGTCGAAGTCGGCGGGCAACGGAGTTTCGCCTGACGAGCTGGTGGAAAAGCAGGGCGCAGACGCGGGCCGGATCTACGAGATGTTCATCGGACCTCCCGAGGAAGACGTCGAGTGGACCGACGCCGGTCTCAACGGGGTCGTGCGCTTCCTGCAGCGCGTGTGGCGGCTTGTCCTCGAGCCGGAGTCAATCGTCGTCGAGGGCAACGACGCGGACGTGTCGCTGTTGCGTCGCAAGTCGGCGCAGACGGTGAAGAAGGTGACCGACCACTTCAATGAGCTCCGATTCAACACGGCGGTGGCGGCCTTGATGGAGCTGGCCAACGCGATGCAGTCACACCTCCAGAACGGAGGCGAGCGGGACGCCGAGTGGGACTCGGCAGTTCGAACCCTGGTCAAGCTGCTCAACCCGCTGGCTCCTCACGTCTGCGAAGAGATGTGGGAGCGGCTGGGAGAGCGCGGCATGCTGGCGGATTCGACATGGCCGGAATTCGACGCCGCCGCAGCAGTGGTTCCTGAGGTGACTGTGGTCGTGCAGGTTGCGGGCAAGCTGCGCGACAGGCTCAGCCTTCCGGCCGGCACGTCCGAAGAGCAGGTGCTGGAAGCCGCGCTGGCGAGCGATCGAGTGAAAGCGGCGTTCAACGGACGAAAGCCTTCGAAGGTCGTCTTCGTCCCGGACCGGCTGATCAACCTGGTCCCTTAACAGCCTGGCTTGCCCTCCGAGCCCGCCGCCGATACGCTCCCAAATACCTCCTGCGAGTCACCCCGATGGGTGGGTGGGGGGTGGTGGGTGGGCTTGTTACCTGGTTATTGGTCAGCTTTAGGTCGGCGCGCCGGCACCTGATTCGGAGGCGGCTCTGATCCCTGTGTCGATGACGTAGTCGGCGACGACATTGTCACCTGGCCTCACCTCCAGGGTCAAAGGGCCTTTGATGATGCGACCGAAGTTCTTTGAGCTCACCGACCATGTTCCGGCTGGAAGGTCGATCGAGTAGTAGCCGGTTGAGTCCGCCTTGGTGCCGAGCACGGTGTTGGCATTCGTGAAGACAAGGGAAAGGCCCGGCATTGGGTATCCGCCGCACGTGCTCTCGTTTGGAGGCTTCGGCACGCAGTCGTTCGCCGGCACCGGGATGCATTTCTGGTCCGCTGGCTCGACAGGGCCGCACGGGTAGGCGACCATATGGCCGCTGACCGTGCCCGAGCCGTTTCCGGGCCCAGGGAAGCGGTATGCACCGCACGCGGCGGTGGCGACCAGGATCACCACAAGCAGGGCATTTCTCATCTCCAGACACAACGCCGCCCGATCGGGCAAGGTCACGGCGGGGTGGTGCCCTCAACTCGGCGATCGTTCGCGTAGTGTTGTGGCGCCGAGCGCTCACGTCGGCGGGCCCTCACTCTCAGTAACCAGGCGATCCCGAGTAGCCAAGCGGTAAGGCAGGGGACTTTGGATCCTCGACCGAAGGTTCGAATCCTTCCTCGGGAACCAGGCCCCTCGGGCTTTACAACCTGGATTCCCATGGCGAGACCGCCCCCGTAGCTTCGCGTCCATGAGGTTGATTCCAGGCTGGAAACCCCTCCTGCTGCTCGCGATGCCCGTGCTCGCTGGGGTTGGCGCAGTCGCCGGAGCGTACCTCTACTCGGCCTCGGTTTCCGTGACCGCGGCCCGCGACGCCGATCCTGGCAACGCCGCCCTTGAGCTGCCCCCGCCCGCGGGGCTCCTCGTCGATGTGGTCGGGGCCGTCGCCAGGCCCGGCCTGTATCGAGTGCCGCGTGGTGACCGGGTTTACGATGCGATCGCCGCCGCGGGCGGCCTGACAGAGGATGCAGATCCCACGAGGCTGCCAAACCTGGCCGGCCGTCTCACCGATGGCGAGCAGGTCAAAGTTCCCTTCGCAAAAGGGGCGTCAGGGGGCACTGTGATAGTTCGCGCCAGCCTCAACTCGGCCACCGTCGAGGAGCTCGCCCTGGTGCCCGGGTTCACCGAGTCATTTGCACAGGAGGTTGTCGACTACAGAACCAATTTCGGAGGATTTCAGTCCACCGCAGAGCTGGTCGAAATCCTTGGCATGAGCGAAGCCGACTTCCTGATCGCTCGCCGCTACCTAACACTTTGATCGAACCGGAAGGTCGGCCAGAGGGGATCTGGTTGGTCGCGCGCTTCCCCGCTCTGGTCGTTGCCCTTACCTGGTCGGTCGCGCTCGCCGCTGCCGTTGTCCTCGTGCCCTCCCAGCCTGTGCTCGGCGCGATTGCCGCCGGTCTCGCAATCCCGTGCCTCGGGCTGGCTCTGCTGGTTCGGCCGGCGGTGCTCGCGATCGCTCTGGCATTCGCACTGGTGGCGGTAGGCAGGGCTGAGCTGCCTGCCGAAGACGTGCAAGCCGCGACTCGCGCCATGGCGGTCGTCGGGCAGAGCGCCGTCATCGCGGGTCGGGTATCCGACGACAGCCGTCCCGCCGCCGGCGGGGCTGAGGTCCTTGTCGAACCCGACAGGATCTCGATCGGCGGCACGGCGGCGTCGAGCATTGGCAACCTTCTCGTGAGGTGGCGCGGGCCGCAGGAGGCATTTTTCGGTGACCGCGTGGAGGCAAGCGGCAAGCTCACATTGCCGCGCGACCTGCCGGCCTTCGACCGCCGCGCCTACCTGGCGCAGCGGCACGTCTTCCTGGAAGTGGCGGCGGCGAGCTTCGACGTTGTCAGCACCGGGGCCGGCCTCGCGGGACTCCCAGGCTGGCTGCGAGCGCGCTATGTCGCGGCAGTCGACCAAGCGCTTCCCGCTCCTCACGCGTCGGTGCTCCTCGGCATCGTGCTGGGCGTGCGTCAAGGGATCCCGCCCAACCTTGAAAACGCGCTGATCGCCACCGGTCTCATCCACCTGCTCGTGCTCAGCGGTCTCAAAGTCGCCGTCTTCGCCCGCATCGTGCAGGGCGCCCTGCGGCCGTTGCTCGGCCGGCAGGCGGCGTGGCCTGCTCTCGCGCTCATCGGCCTCTATGCCCTTGCCGGCGGCGCCACGCCCGCCGCCGTCCGCGCCGCGATCATGGGCGGGCTCGCGATCGCCGCCTCGCGCCTCGGCCGGCCATCGCACGTCTGGACCTCGCTTGCCCTCACCGCCGCGGGGATGCTGGCGTGGCGCCCGGAGCTGGCCTGGGACGTCGGCTTTCAGCTCTCTTTCGCCGGCACGGCCGCGATCATCCTGCTCACCCCGTCAATCGAAAGGCGCCTTCGAGCAGTTCCGGCCGTCTTTCGCGAGCCTTTCGCAGTCACGTGCGCCGCTCAGATAGGAACCCTCCCGATGATGGCGACCGACTTTCACGTTCTCTCTCCGATCGCCCCGCTCGCCAACGCGTTGACCTTGCCCATCCTTCCCGTCCTGGTTGCCGCCGGCCTCCTTTTCGGCCCACTTGCGTTCACGCCCGAGCTCGCGCGCCTGGCGGCGACACCGCTGGCGGGCCTCATCGCTTACGTGGAACAGGTGTCATATCTGCTTGCGCGGGTGCCGGCCGCGGTCTTTGCAGTTGGCCACTTCCCGACCTGGGCCGGTTTCGCCTATTACTCCGCGCTGGGCCCTGCCATCGCCGGCTTCGGCAGCCAGGGCCGTCGCCGTGCCGCTGCGCTGGCGACTGCGGTGGTTGCCCCCACCTTGATCGCAGGCGTTGCGGTCGGCGTTTGGGCAAATGCTCCGCCCGAGGTAAGCGTGCTCAACGTCGGCGATGGGCAAGCAGTCTTGCTTCGAGGCCCCCTTGGCGCGATCCTCATCGATGCCGGGCCGACCCCCCAGAGATTGAAGGACGAGCTCGGCGCCCAGCTCCCACCATGGCAGACGAAGCTCGACGCGATCGTCATCACTGCCCCCACGGTTGGTCACGTCGGCGGTTTCGCGGGCCTTGATCGGCCCGCCGCCACCGTGCTCATCCCCGACGCCGAGCTCACTGGGACCGCCTGGCGGACCGCCGCCCTTGAGGCCGCGGCGCGTGGAGCACGCATCGCGCGGATGCAGGCCGGCTCGACAGTGAGGATCGCCGGCTTTACGCTCGAAGCTATCGCGCCGGCGCGAGGTGCGCCTGGTGACGTCGTCGGCGCCGCCTATCTCGCCTTTCGTGTTGTCGCGGCCTCCGGCCGGACGTTCTGCGACCTGAGCGACCTGGATGTCGACGCACAGACGGTGGCCGCCGCCGCGCTGAGTGGGCCATGCACCTATCTGGTGCTGCCCGGTGGTGGCCGCAGCATGCTCGCGCCCGAGCTCGAAAAGTCGGCAGGCGCTGCCGTCCAGCTCATCGCCTCGCGTTCAGGAGGCCGGCTCGCCCGGGGCTTTCCGGCGACCGTGCTCAGGACGGATCAGGAGGGAACCATCACCTTGCCTATGTGAGGCGTCCCGGGCGCAGCTACGATCGCAGAGATGGCAAAGGCAAAGGCGACCAAACGCGCTGTTCTGCTGCTCCACGGCGAGGAGAGATTCCTCATCGACGAGCGTGCCCGCGCGACTCTCGAAGATTGGCGCAAGGAGCTCGTGTCGGACTTCGGGCAGGACTCGCTCGAGGGTCAGGGCCTCACAGCATCGCGCCTCCAGGACGCCATCCTGCAGGGTCCATTCCTCGACCCATATCGAGTTGTCTACGCGCGGATGGCGCCCGTCGCGCGCAGCGAAGGACTGGCGGCCGCGCTGGCGGAAATCCCGCCGACCACCCGACTCCTGCTCACCGTGGCGGGCAGGCTGTCCACCGCGAGCAAGCTCGCGAAAGCCGTCATCGCAGCCGGCGGCACCGTCGAGGAGATGCAGCCGCTGAAGGGCAGGGCCCTGGGCGACTGGGCGGCGCGGCGCGCTGCGGACCACGGCCTGACACCTGCGATCGCCGCGCAAGTCGTCCGAGTAACGCCGAACGACCTGAGCATCGTCGACTCCGAGCTCAAGAAACTGGCCGCGTACAAGGCGTCAGGCTCCAAGCTCACGGCCGAGGTCGTCGCGGAGCTGCTCGCCGGCGGTCGCGAGGACGAGATCTTCAAGCTCACCGACAACCTCCTCCCGCGCCCGACGGCTGAAGCTTTGAAGGTGGCCAGAAACCTCACGCGTGGCGGACTCCAACCAACCTCGGTGGCGTACCGGATGGCGCGTCACGTGGCGCTGGTGCTGCAGGTCCGCGCGCGCCAGGATCGTGGAGAGTCCCTCTCCGACGTGCAGGAGAAGATGTCCGAACATCGCTTCGTCTTGCAGAAGGCCTACGACGCGGCCAAAGATGCCGACCCAGAGCGGCTCGAGGCGGCACTGCGCGCGATCCGTGACTACGAGTGGGAGGTGAAGTCGGGCCAGGTCGACGCGGATCTGGGCCTTGACGTCTTGCTCACGCGGCTCTAAGCCGCAGGCGCTGCTACTTCTTCTTGGAAGAGGCCGGCGCCGCAGTCTTCGCTGAGCTCTTGGGCGCAGGTTTGACCGCAGCTTTGGGCGCCGCCTTCGCAGCTGCTGCCGGAGCCTTCTTGCCCCTGACTGTCGTTGCGGTGCCGGCGGCCGGCGCCATGGCCAGTTTCGAGAGCTGCTTCGCCAACCGTGCTTTGCGACGGCCGGCGTTGTTCCTGTGCAGGATGCCCTTCGACGCCGCGCGGTCCAGCGCCTTGATCGCCTCGAGTGCGATCGCGTAACGCTCCGATTCGGCAACAGGTCCGCCCACCAGCGTGCGCCGCGCCTTCACCACCTTGGTCTTGACCTCGGAGCGCACAGCTCGATTGCGCAGAGCCCGGCGGACGCCCGCCCGCGCCTGCTTCTTGGCGGATGCGGTCCGCTTAGCCACGTGTCGATTCCAGGTTCAAGAAAAAGTAGGGGAAGGGCACGAAGTTAGGATTATAGAGATCAGTGGAGTTCGAGCTCGGCGGCAAACGCCCGATAGTCCATCCTGACGCTTACATCGCACCCACCGCCGTCCTCATCGGCGACGTCGAGATCGGGGCGGGCGCGAGCGTCTGGTTTGGCGCTGTCCTGCGCGGAGATGAGGCCCTCATCAAAGTCGGCGAAGGCGCCAACATCCAGGACAACGCCGTCATCCACTGCGCCCGCAACCTGCCGACGGTGATCGAGCAGAATGCAAGCGTCGGCCACTCCGCGCAGCTCGAAGGCTGCGTCGTAGAACAGGACGCCGTGGTGGGCATGGGCGCGACGATGCTGCAGCGAAGCCGGCTCGGTAGAGGTTCCCTGCTGGCTGCCGGAGCCGTTCTCGGTGAAGGGATCGAGGTACCCCCAGGGCACATGGCGGCCGGCGTCCCCGCGACCGTCAAAAAGCCGCTGGATGGCTCGTCGGGAAACTGGGTCGGAATCACCGCGAAGCACTACCGCGACAGGGCGGTCGCATACAGAGAGAAACTGCGACCAGCCGGCAGTTGACGCTGGTCGTTCCCGCGCGCGCCAAGCTCAACCTTGACCTTGCGGTGCTTGGGCGCACCAACGACGGTTTTCACGAACTTCGCACCCACATGCAGTCGGTCGAGCTGCATGACCTGCTCGAGCTCGCGCCGGCGGACATCACGACGATGAGCCTTGCCGGCAAGCACGTGCCAGACGCAACTGACAACTCGGTCCTCAAAGCCCACGCCGCGATGCAGATGCAGGCCGGCCGGGAGCTACCGACGCATTTCCACCTCGACAAGCGCATCCCGCCGGGCTCTGGAATGGGCGGCGCGAGCTCTGACGCAGCCGCGGCGCTGCGCGGACTCAAAGCCATCCACAACCTCAGAGAGATCGACCTCGCCAAAATCGCATCAACCATCGGCGCCGACGTGCCGTTCTTTCTCGCCGGCGGCGCCGCCATCGCCGAAGGCCGCGGAGAGCGCCTCACCCCGATGGCTGTCGAGCACGAATGGTTTGCGATCGCGTGGCCCGATATCGAGCTCTCAACCGCTGCCGTTTATCGTGCATGGGATGAGGTCCGCGGCGATGGCGCGAACCAGCTGCGCAAGGCCGCGGGCCACGTCGATCCTCGACTGCAGGATTTTGCGGAGCTGCTTGGCGAGGAATGGCAGATGACTGGGAGTGGCTCGGCCTTCTTCCTGCGCTGCCCTGACGCGCAATCAGCGCGCAAGGCCACCGCAAGGCTCGACTGCTGGACAGCTGTCACGCACTCGGTGGAGGCGTGGGCATGATTCGGCGAACCGCGGCAGTGTGGGCCGGCAAAGCGACCGGCGCCATGTCCAGATTCAGCCGCCGCGGCGGAGGGACCACGCTGCCCGGCGATGTCGCTCGCGCCATCGACCCCGATGTTCTGAGAAAGCTGTCGAAAGACCTCAAGTCAGGATCCCTCGTGATCACCGGCACCAATGGAAAGACCACCACCGCTCGTCTGATCAGCTGGTTGCTCGAGGGCGCTGGGCTCCGCGTTGTCTCCAACCGTGCAGGGGCCAACCTCATCTTCGGCGCCACGGCGGCCGCGCTGGAGAGCGCCGGCGCCGACGGGCGCCTACACGCCGACTGGGGCGTCTTCGAGATCGACGAAGCCAGCTTGCCCAGGGCCATCGACGAAATCCAACCCAAGGTCGCCATCGTGTTGAACCTCTTCAGGGACCAGCTCGACAGATACGGCGAGCTGGAGTCGATCGCGAAGAAGATCGAAAGCGCGCTCAGCCACCTGCCCGATGGCAGCACGGCGCTTTTGAACGCGGATGACCCGCGTGTGGCCGAGATCGGCCTCAGCCTTCCGAGCCCGCCCCTCTGGTTTGGGCTCGACGACACTAGCGTGGCGATGCGCGAGCTGCCTCACGCGGCAGACGCGAGAACCTGCCCGCGCTGCGGGACGAGCCTCATCTTCGAAGCGGTCTACGTCGGACATGACGGCGTGTACCGCTGTCCCAACGGAGACTTCGCACGTCCGGCGCCGGAGATCACGGCGACGCACATCCAACTCGACGGTTTCGACGGCGTGGTCATGACCGTCGCGGGCCATCGACTCGAGTTCCCGCTCGGCGGTCTCTACAACTGCTACAACGTGCTCGCCGCCTATACGACCGCCGTTACCATCGGGCTCAAGCCGGAATACATCGCCGAACGTCTGCGCAATTTCCGCGCCGCATTCGGAAGGCAGGAACGGATGGAGTTCCGCGGCCGCAACCTGAACCTGGTCCTATCGAAGAACCCGGCGGGCTTCAACGAAACAGTTCGTACCGCAGTCGATCTTGCGAAAGGAAACAGCTTCCTTATCGCCCTCAACGATCGCAAGGCCGATGGAACCGACGTGTCGTGGATATGGGACGTCGACTTCGAGCGGTTGAAAGGCAAGACGCGTGTGGTGGTGCCTGGCGGCAATCGGGCCCACGACCTCGCGGTCCGCTTCAAGTACGCAGGGATCGAAGCCGCCCCACCAGAGACCGACCCGGGGAAGGCCCTCGACGCCCTCGTCAAGGCAACGCCCGAGGGCGAGACGGCCCACCTCTTGTGCACGTACACGGCGATGCTTGACCTGCGAGCCGAGCTCGTCAGGCGCGGCTGGGCGAAGCCGTACTGGGAAACCTAGGAACAGACAAGTGGCGCGACACAAGAAGACGTTCACAGTTGGCTGGCTCTATCCCGACCTGATGAACATCTACGGGGATCGAGGCAACATCCTCACGCTCCTCAAGCGCGCAGAGTGGCGAGACTACGACGCGCGCCTCCTCGAGCTCGGGCGTGGAACTACACGCAGGATGGACGAGGTTGACGTCTTCTTTTTCGGTGGCGGCCAGGACCGAGAGCAAGCCCTCGTCTACGAAGACCTGCTGGAGCACAAACAGCCGCCGCTGGAACGAGCTGTGGCAGCCGGCGCCATGGTGCTGGCGGTGTGTGGCGGCTACCAGCTCCTCGGTCACTACTACCAGACCGGGGAGGGAGAGCGATTTCCTGGCATCGGCCTGATCGACGTACGCACGGAGGCGGGCAAGAAGCGTTTTATCGGCGACGTCGTGGTCGACACCGATATGGTCGATCTCAAACCGACGACCCTGGTCGGTTTCGAGAACCACAGCGGCCGCACCTTTCTCGGCTCGAAGGCGAGCCCGATTGGCAAAGTGCGCCTTGGTTTCGGAAACAACGGCAGCGACGGCACGGAGGGATGTCTACAAGGAGGTGTGGTCGGGACCTACCTGCACGGATCGTTGCTGCCGAAGAACCCACACCTGGCGGACCACCTGATCAGGAGCGCGCTCAGACGCCGCGGCGTCGACGAGCTTTCGCCGCTGGACGACTCCGCTGAGCTTTCTGCCCACGAGCGGATCCTCGAACGGGCGCAGCGGAGATCACCGGCTCACGCACGTCATGAGCAGCAGATCCGTTCGAGCGCTGCCGCGGAGCAACGCGGGCCTTCGTAAGCGCCTCGCGCAGGACCTGGTCGATCGAATCGACGAGCACGAGCTGCATCTCGCTTCGCAGGTCGGCAGGAATGTCTTCGAGGTCGGCCTCGTTGCGCGTGGGCAGCAACACGCGGCGGATCCCAGCCCGATGCGCCCCGAGCACCTTTTCCTTGATCCCTCCGATCGGTAGGACCCGCCCGCGCAGCGTGATCTCACCCGTCATCGCGATGTCGTCGCGTGCCGGCCGGCCGGTGAGGATCGATGCCATCGCGGTGAGCACCGTTACGCCGGCGGACGGGCCCTCCTTGGGCTGGGCGCCGGCCGGCACGTGCACATGGATGTCGTTCTTGTCGAACAGGGCCGGGTCGATGCCGATGTCCGCGGCGCGCGCCTTCAAGTAGGAAAGCGCAGCGGCCGCCGACTCTTTCATCACATCGCCAAGCTGCCCCGTGAGCTTGAGCTCGCCTTTTCCAGGGGTCAATGCAGCTTCCACAAAGATGATCTCGCCCCCGGTTGGCGTCCACACCAGCCCTGTCGCCACGCCGGGCCGGTCGATCCGTTCGCGGATGTCGTCGTAGTGACGCCGCTTTCCGAGTGCAGCCCGAACTCGACGAACATCGACGGCCTTACGCCCAGGCCGCTTCCCCACCGCCATGTCTGCCACAGCGCGACGCATCACTGAGGCGATCTCGCGCTCCAGGTTGCGCACACCGGCCTCGCGCGTGTAATCCCGGATGATCACGCGCACCGCAGTCTCCTCAAGCGTGATCTCACCCGGCCTCAATCCATGGGCGAGCAGCTGCTTGGGGACGAGGAACCGCTCAGCGATCTGAACCTTCTCTTCTTCCGTGTAGCCGGAGAGGTTCAGCACCTCCATCCTGTCGCGCAGAGCCGGTGGGATCGTCTCCAGGGAGTTCGCGGTGGTTATGAACATGACCTTCGAAAGGTCGAACGGGACGTCGAGGTAGTTGTCGCGAAAGTCCTTGTTCTGCTCGGGATCGAGCACCTCGAGCAAAGCTGATGAGGGATCGCCGCGCCAATCGGATCCGATCTTGTCCACCTCGTCGAGGATGAAGACAGGGTCGTTCGACTCTGCGCGCCGGATCGCCTGGATGATGCGGCCTGGCATCGCGCCGATGTAAGTGCGCCGGTGGCCGCGGATCTCAGCTTCATCGTGGACGCCACCGAGGGAAGCGCGCGCGAACTTGCGTCCCATGGCGCGTGCAATCGACTGCCCAAGCGAGGTCTTACCCACGCCAGGTGGCCCGACGAAACAGAGGATCGGCTCGCGGCCGCGCTCGGTCGATTTGCGCTGCTGCTTCAACCGGCGAACGGCGAGGTGCTCGACGATGCGCTGCTTCACCTTGTCGAGGTCGTAGTGGTCGGAGTCGAGGATCGCTCGAGCCTTCGTCACGTCAACCTCGCCGCCGGTGGAGGTGCTCCACGGGAGCGACACGATCAACTCGAGGTAGGTTCGGATCACCGACGACTCAGGCGAAGCAGAGGGAATCCGCTCCAACCTGGCGATTTCGCGGTCAGCCTCGCGCTGGGCTTCAGGCGGGAGCCCGGCCTTGACGATTCGCTCGCGGAGCTCGCCGAGCTCCCCAAGCTCCGAATCGAGCTCGCCCAGCTCGCGCTGTATCGCCTTGAGCTGTTCGCGAAGGAAATACTCGCGCTGGGCCTTGCCCATCTGCTCTTCGGCCTGCGACTGGATCTTGCGACCCAGCTCCAGGACCTCCAGCTCGTGAGCCATGTGGCCGAGCAGGCGCTCGAGCTTCATCTTGGCGGAGTCGATCTCCAGGATCTCCTGCCTCTGCTCGGTGGTGAGTCGGGTGTGATTGGCGATGTAGTAGGCGAGGTGCAGCGGGTCGTCGATCGCGGCCGCGCCGCTTGAGAGCTCCGCAGGCAGGTGCGGCGCCAGTGTGACCAGCTGCTGGAACGAGGAGATGGCGCGGCGAATCAGCGCCTCGCGCTCGATGGCGGGGAATGCCTGGTTGGCCTCGGGGTGCATCTCAACCGCGCACGTCATGTAGGGGTTGTCGGAGATCGCCGCCGTGAGCTTGATGCGGCGCAGGCCGAGGACCGCGAGCTGCACAGTCCCGTCGGGCAGCTTGAGCATGTGTTGAATCCGCACCATCGCCCCCACGTGGTGGATGTCGGTGAACCCCACCTCCTCGTTGTGCTCGTTCAGCTGGGTGGCCACTGCGATGTGCCTCTCCGAACCCGACAGCTCGTCGAGAAGCTGCAACGAGCGCTTCCGCCCGACCGAGAGCGGGATGAAGATGCGAGGGAAAACGACTGTGGACTTGAGCGGAAGGACAGGCAGGTGCGAAGGCACCGCCCCCTCCAGGTTTACCGCCGGCATCTCAGCCACGGTCCGATTATCCCCCGCACGCGAGCGCCCCCCAAGCCCGCTCGTATAATTCCGTCACCGGTTGAGCCAATCGCTAACGGCTGTCATCCTCGCCGCCGGTCTCGGCACCCGGATGCGGTCGCGCACTCCCAAGGTGCTCCACCCCGTGTCCGGCAGGCCCATGATCGACTGGGTCCTCGACGCCGTAACCGCGGCGGGAGCCAAGCACGTGAAGGTGATCATCAGCCCCCATCAGGTTGACCTGGCCGCTCACCTCGACGGCCGCGCGGAGGTCTTCTACCAACGCGAGGCTCACGGCACGGCTCATGCGCTTCAGCAGGTGCCCGCCAAGGAGCTCGGCAGCGGCGACGTGGTGGTGGCCAACGGCGACGCCCCCCTGCTGACCGCCGACACTGTGCGCCGTCTGGTCGAGGCGCACCGCGAGTCGGGCGCTCCCGCGACTCTCGCCAGCGTGGAGGACCCGCGCCGCGACGACGGCCGCATCATCCGCGGCGCAGACGGGACGTTCGAGCGCATCGTTGAGCGGAAAGACGCCACCGACGAGATCCGTAAGAGCGTCAGCGAGGTCAATGTCGGGATCTACTGCTTCAACGGCGCGAAGCTGGCCGAGGCGTTGAGTAAGGTCAATGACGCCAACAAGGCAGGCGAGTTCTATCTCACCGACGTCTTCCTCCACCTGCGGCCGGTGACAATAGTTCGCATCGCCGACCCTGATGAGGCAATGGGCGTCAAGGATCGCGTGAGGCTTGCCAAGGCCAACGGCCTGATGAGGCGCCGGGTCCTCGAGCGTCTGATGCTCGGCGGGACGACCATCGTCGATCCCGAGACAACTTTCATTGACGCGACGGTCACGATCGGCGAGGACACCGTCATCGAGCCCTTCTCGGTGATCAAGGGCAACACGGTGATCGGCAAGGAATGCCGTATCGGCCCCCACGTGCATATAGAGGACGCGAGGATCGGCGACCGCTCGGACTGCGGCCCCTTCGCCAAGCTTCGACCGGGAACCGTGATCGGCGACGACGTCCACATCGGCAGCTTTGCAGAGCTTGTCCGCACCAAGGTCGGTCGGGGCTCGAAGGTCCCGCACGTCTCATACCTGGGCGACACCGATCTGGGTGAGGATGCCAACATCGGCGCCGGCACGATCACCGCCAACTTCGACGGCGTCAACAAGAACCGGACGGTGATCGGTGACGGCTCCTTCGTGGGTGTTGACACTATGCTGGTCGCGCCCGTGAAGCTCGGGAAGGGGTCGCGAACAGGAGCCGGTTCGGTGGTGACCAAGGACGTCCCCGACGGCGCCACGGCGGTCGGTGTTCCCGCTAGGGTGATACGGAGAAAACCGGTGGACAAAGAGGCAAAGTGACAGCAAAGTGATCGGCAGATTGACGACCGCCGTCGAGTTCGCCGGCGAAGAGGCCTCCCCGTGGGGCGCTCTTAAGCTGATCGGCGGCAGCGCCAACCCTGGACTCGCGCAGCTGATCTCAGATCAGCTCCAGGTACCGGTCACCGACGCCAGGCTGCGGCGTTTCCCAGACGGCGAGATCAACGTCAAGATCGAGGACTCGATGCGGGGCCACGACGTCTTCGTGCTCCAGCCCACCTGCCCACCTGTGAACGAGCACCTGATGGAGCTTTTCATCATCCTCGACGCCCTTCGCCGAGCCTCGGCCGGCAGGGTCACCGCAGTCGTGCCGTACTACGGCTACGCGCGGAAGGAGCGCAAGACCCAACCACGTGAGCCAATAACCGCCAAGCTCATCGCGAACTTCATCACCCTTGCGGGAGCTGACCGGCTGCTGCTGCTTGACCTCCACGCCGAAGCCATCGAAGGCTTCTTCGACGTCCCGACCGACCACCTGTCGCCACATCGCATCATCTCCGAATACCTGCTCACACGCGGTCTCAAGAACCTCACTGTCGTCGCGCCGGACGCGGGCGGCGGGCGGCGCGCGGAGCTCGTCGCGAACCAGCTCAAAGCTCCTATCGCGTTCGGATACAAGCGCAGGTCGGGAGATGACGAGGTCGAGATGATCGCCGTATCTGGTGAGGTCAAGGGCCGCGACTGCGTCGTGGTCGAGGACATCATCACCACCGGCGGAACGATCTCGAAGCTTGCTCAGTCGCTCCACGCGCAGGGTGCCAACAGGGTGCTGGTGGCGGCCACCCATCCCGTCTTGACGGGAAACGCAATCGAGCGGCTGAAAAAGGCTGACGTGGACGAGGTGATAGTCACCGATTCGGTGCCCATTTCCGCCGAGAAGCTCGGCCCGCCACTCACGGTGCTGTCGGTGGCACCTCTGCTCGCGGAGGCGATCATCCGGGTGCACGAGAACCGGAGCGTCAGCGAGCTCTTCCGATAGTCCTCCGCTGATGGGCCCCACCGAATGGTTCGAGGTAACCCTGCTCATCGTCTGCTTCCTCGTGTCCGCGCTCGCCAGCGCCACTGAAACAGCGCTCACATCGATCGGCCGTCTCCGCGTGCGGTTCCTGGCCGAGCAGGGAAGCAAGGCTGCGGGCATCCTTCAACGGCTGCGCGCAGACCCGAACCGCTTTCTGTCTACAGTCCTGTTCACCAACACGCTGGCACTCATCGTCGCCTCGACGTCGACCACCCTCCTCACTGACGCACTGTTCGTCTCGTGGGGAGTGCCCGGGGAGCTCCACCTGGTCTTCGCGCTGGTGGTCTCTTTCCTGCTTTCGGTGGTCCTGTTGATCGCGGCCGAGGTCACGCCGAAGACTCTCGCAATCAGGTACGCAGAGCGAGTGGCCCTCGCGGCAGCGGGCCCTGTGGACCGGCTGGCGACTTTTTTGGGCCCAGTGCTGTGGGCGGTCACCATCGTGTCACGGGCTCTTACCGGCGGTCGCGCCGCCCGGGCTCCGTACCTGACTGAGCAGGAGCTGCTCACGCTGCTGCACGTATCGGAGGAGCAGGGCGTCATCGAAGAGCAGGAGCACCAGATGATCCACGGCATCATCGAGATCGGGGACAAGACTGTCCGCGAGATCATGGTGCCGCGCACCGACATCGTTGCCGTCGAGAAACAAGCAACCTTGAAGGAGATCGTCAAGGTCTTCAAGGAGCACCGGCACACGCGGTTGCCCGTGTTCGAGGGCAATATCGACCACGTCGTCGGCCTGATCCACACCAAAGACCTCTTGCTCTTCTACACGCTCACCACCACTCAGAAGTTCGATATCGAGAAGATCCTCCGGGCGATCAAGTTCACCCCAGAGCAGAAGAAGGTCGATGAGCTCCTGCACGAGATGCGCACGGAGAAGGTGCACATGATGATCGTTCTCGATGAGTACGGAGGAACCGCGGGCCTGGTGTCGATCGAGGACGTGATCGAGGAGATAGTGGGCGAGATCAGGGACGAGTACGACTCCGCGGAGGAAGAGCAGCTTGTGGTGCTCAGCGAGCACGAGGCTCGGGTCGAGGCGCGCTTCCCGCTCGAGGAGCTCAACTCGAGACTCGGCCTTGCCATTGAGGAGTCTGGCGACTATGACTCCGTCGGCGGCTATGTGCACGCCCAGCTCGGCAAGATCGCCTCGGCCGGCGACTCGTTCAAGGGCGGGCGCGCCACCTGGACCGTGGAGAAGGTCAAGGGGCGCCGAATAGAGTGGGTGAAGCTGATGGCGGACGTGCCGTGGCCCGACGAGACACTGATCAATGCCGGTCTCAAGAAACCCACACATTCGGATCGCAACGGCGCCGAGCCGCAAGCCGCGGAGGGCTAGCCTGGCCACATACCGTGATCGGGCGGTCGTGCTCAGAAAGCTCGACTACGGCGAGGCCGACCGCATTTTCACGTTGCTGACGCGCACCCACGGCAAAGTGGGGGCGATCGCGAAGGGGGTCAGGCGGCAGGAAAGCAAGCTTGGCCCGTCGCTCGAGCTGTATGGCCACGTCGATGTGCTGCTCGCGAAGGGCAGGGGCGAGCTCGACGTGGTCGCGCAGGTCCAGCGGATGCCTGGTTTGCGGATCGCCGGAGACGTGGAGGTGATGTCGCACGCGGCACTTATCGCCGAGCTGGCGGAGCGTGTGTGCGAAGACCGCCACCCTGTCGACGGCGTATACGAGCTGACGGTGATGGCGCTCGACGAGCTGGCTCGGGAGACCGATCCGAGAAGGGCGTCGGCGTACTTCATGATGGCCGCCCTCGACCTGCTGGGGTACGCGCCGCAGCTTGCCGTGTGCGCGTCCTGCGAACGGCCTCTCGCCGCAAAGCCGGCGGCGTTCAGCGCGATAGCCGGCGGGTTCCTGTGCGACAGCTGCGCGCTGCCGGGCATGGGACTGGTCCCGCTGGCAGCGATCAAGGTCCTTCGCCTGATGGCGAGCGGAGACATAGCAACCTACAGGCGTGTGAAGCTTGATGGTCCACTCATCGATTCAATCGAGGGAGTCCTGACAGCGCAGCTTGAACACCACCTGGACCGCCGCTTGAAATCGCTACAGTTCCTGCACCAAATGAGAATCCGAGGGTGACAGCAATATCCTCCCCATTCATGGGGAGGTGCCGCGCCGATCGATTTTCCTTCGGGGTCCCCGCGCTTGTGGTGCGCGGGGCTAGCCCGGAGGGGGCGTCCACTAAATGACCGTGCCCCGAGACCAGCTCATGGAGAAAGTCGTGGCGCTGACGAAGCGGCGGGGCTTTATCTACCCCTCGAGCGAGATTTACGGCGGCCTCTCGGGCTTCTATGACTACGGTCCGTACGGCGTGGCGCTGAAGCGAGCGATCCGCGAGCTGTGGTGGCGGCACATGGTCGACCTGCGCGACGACGTCGTTGGACTGGAATCGACCCTGATCATGCCCTCCCAGGTGTGGGCGGCCTCGGGCCACCTCACCAACTTCGTCGACCCACTGCGCCAGTGCCTGGGCGAGTGCAAGAAGCGCTGGCGCGCCGACCACGTGACCGGTGACAAGTGCCCGGAGTGCGGCGGCCCGCTCAGCGAAGCCCGCATGTTCAACCTGATGTTCAAGACGAACGTGGGACCGGTGGAGGACTCGTCCTCGGAGGTCTACCTGAGGCCGGAGACCGCGCAGGGCATGTTCGCCGACTTCAAGAACGTCCTGAACTCCTCCCGCGTGCGGGTTCCCTTCGGCATCGCGCAGCAGGGTAAAGCTTTTCGCAACGAGATCACGCCGGGCAACTTCGTTTTTCGGTTGCGCGAGTTTGAGCTGATGGAGATGGAGTTCTTCGTTAAACCGGAGCAAGACGACGAGTGGTTTGGGTACTGGCGCACGGAACGAATGCGCTGGTACGTGGACGTGCTCGGCGTGAACGCCGCACGCCTGCGGTTCTATGACCACCCGAAGGCGAGCCTGTCCCACTATTCAAAACAGACGACCGACATCGAGTACGACTTCCCCTTTGGCTGGGGCGAGCTGGAAGGCGTCGCGGACCGCACCGACTTCGACCTGCGCACGCACCAGGAGCACTCGAAGGTGGACATGACATACCTGGACCCGGAGACGAACGAGCGCTACCTACCCTGGGTGATCGAGCCGGCGGTGAGCGTGGACCGGATCCTCATCACGCTTTTACTCGACGCCTATGACGAGGACGTGGTCAACAACGAGCCGCGCGTCGTGCTGCACCTTCACCCAAACGTGGCTCCGGTTCAGGTGGCGGTCGTCCCCCTCTCTAAGAAAGAAGACTTGATCAAGGCGGCACGCGAGGTTCAATCAGCCTTGCAAGGTCAGTTCAGGGTCGAGTACGACCAAACAGGAGGCAACATCGGCCGGCGGTACCGGCGCCAGGACGAGATCGGCACTCCTTTCTGCGTCACGATCGACTTCGAAACCCTCACGGATCAAGCGGTCACAATCCGCCAGCGTGACTCAACCGAACAAGAGCGCGTCAAGATCGCCGCCCTTCCGGATCGGCTACAAGTACTGACGGGATAGCACCGGTTAGGTCACCTGGAGATCACGGGCAGTAACCAGGGCATCACGATCACCGAAATTCCAAGTGCGGCGAGTCCGCCGCCGGCAACGCGCGCCACCAGCTCACCATGACGCCAGTTCTTCTCAGCGAGGAAGACGAGCGCAATAGCTGCCATCCAGACCAGGTTCATCAGCCCTACCACCAGAAGGACCGCCATCAACGCCCAGCCGGTGCCCACGCAGTACGCGCCATACAGGGCGCCGGCCCGCATTGCTCCGGCGGTGCCAGTGGCCTCATGCCTGGTGACAAAACCGAGTGGCGACCGACAGGCGCGGAGACAGTGGCTCATCCACGGCGTGAACTGATAGACACCCGCCGCGACGAGAGCCGCTCCTCCTGCAATCTGCAGCAAGGGCGCGGGCTGGGCATCCATCGGCGGGTTGCGAAAAGCGAGGAAGGCTAGCAACGGGACCAGCCCGACCAACAGCCAGACCAGCAGGTAGCCGGCCACGAATGCAGCAGAGGCGAGTGCGCCCTCACCTTGCGCCCGAGCCAATGCGCGCTGAGCGAGCACGACCGGGCCGATTGCCGGCAGCATCATCGCCGCCATCATCGCCAGCCACATCACAAAGAACGCAGGCCACGCCATGTCATTGGGCATGCGGCTTCCGATCTGGCCCAGGCCCGTGATCATCCCCGACATACCGCCAGCCTCGCGGATGGTGTAGTACCAGCCGGCAACACTGAGGGCGACGAGGGGTACGGCGACCGCCGCCGTCGACTTCATGTCCAGCATCCGCCACGTGGCGCCGGGCTGCTCGATCTCCGCTCCACTTTCCAACGAGGCGCCCTCAGTGCCTGGAATATTCGAGCTCAGGATGCCAGTCCCCGCGCCCGTTTGGCGTGCGGTCGAGCATCAACCACAGCGGCCACATGAAGTCGACGTGGCGCATGTCCTGGCCCGGGTCGCTGGGGGCCAACATCAGCTCGCTGCTCCACGTGTGGTGAATCTTTCCGTCACGCCGTGCAAACACTGTAGCGATCGGCTGCTGGCCGCCTGCTCCCTCGGCGTGGTAGTCGTGGTTGTACTTGTTGGTGGCCGAGGAGAGGAGGCGCGCGTGGCGCCAGCCGCGATTCTTGGCGTGTGCAACGAATTGCTCAATCGGTGCCTTCGCGACGACCGCGAAATTGATCTGCTGGGTGAGGTGCTTCGCCGCGCCGTCGACGGCGTCGATGATCGACGTGCACGACGGACAGCCCTCCTCCAACGGCAGGCCCTTCTTGCCCGGGATGAACATGAAGCTGTATAGGAAAAGTGTGTCTTTGCCATCTTCGAAGAGCTCGGAGAGCCGCACTTGTCGGGCAGTGTTCGAGCCGGCGTCCCAGCCGTCGAACACGTAGTCGAGCGGTACGGCACCGCCGAGGGGAAGCTTCCGCCGCTGCGCCGCCACTGACTCGATCTGCCGGCGTAGACCGACCTCTGCTATCAGGAGCTCCTCGCGTGCCTTGCGGTATTGGTCTGACTCGCCGGGAAAAAGCGCAGCGTGCTTCGATTCCTTGACTTTCGATGTACTCATTTCTATTCCTTGCTTTCGCTAGTAGTGGAGGCCGTGTTCGACGTAGAACTTCAGAAGGGTCGACACCTCGCCCCAGCCGAGCGAGTTGCTACCGAAGGATTCCCGACCCTCCGGTGTGGGTGCAAAACCGTGCTCTCGAAGGCGCAGCAGCGTGCCCCCTTCGCGTTCAAGGAGGTCGAACTCGACGGTGGTCATAGCGTCGGTCGAGGCTCCCCATCGATAGACGAAGCGCTGGGGTGGCACCGCCTCGACCACGATGCCGACCTGATCGTGGTTGTGTTGCTTTTCAGCGCCCCACTCGCGCCACCGAAGCGTGAGCTTTCCACCGGGTCGGAGGTCGATCTCGCTACCGCGGGTACCCCACCAGCCGTCAAAGCCTTCGGCAGTCGTCAACGCGGCCCACACCTTCTCGCGTGGCGCTCGGATCAGGACCGAGTGGCGGATCTCCAGCTCTGGTTCCCTCATGGTTGCTCCTCGACGTAGCGCTTGAGACGAAGCAGACGCTGCTCCCATCGCGCGGAAAGTGTCGTAAGCCATGCGGTCGCCTCGCCCAGGGGGGCACTCTCCAGGCGGTACCGGACTTCACGGCCGTGACGCTCCTTCGCGACCATCCCAGCGTCCGCCAGCGTGCCGAGGTGTTTGACGACGGCCTGGCGGGTCATGGGAAATCTCGCGGACAGCCCAGTCGCCGTTGTCGGTCTTATTGCTAATCGCTCGAGCAATTGCCGGCGGGTCGGATCGGCGAGGGCGACGAACACCGCATCATTCATGTGCAACTAAACAGTTGCACATGCAGAGGCTCTTGTCAATCCGAAGGAGCCCGGAGGCTACGCTGTGGTGGCTTCGATCGAACCCTGGTGGCCCGTGATATGGCCGATAAGGACGCGCTCGATGCGCTGCTGCACTGTCATGGTTCCTCCTGACGGCAGTTCGCGCGCCATGTCGAGCTTCTCGTCGGGGATGGCTCGCAAGTCTTTGGCGATCTGGTGCCCGCTGTCCCGCAGCAAGCCCACCACGACCGCTTTGGTCGTGTCCGCGTACTCGTTGGCGTGCCTCTTGTTGATCTCCTTGAAGTCGGCCGGGGGCGTCGGGGCGTCGTGTAGGACCGCCTGGATCCGACCCATGATCACTTTTTGATTCACCGCCACGTGGTGCGCGATTACGCCAAGCGGCCTGGCCTCGTCCTCGTCGTTGATTCGCATCCCTGGCGTGTTCTTACCTCTCATCCGCCACTGATCGTTGGTCAGGGCCTCCACCACCTGGATGAAGTTCTCGTGCGCGGCCTCGAACTGATCAGCCAGGCGCTCCGAACGTGACGCACTGGTTTTTGTCATGGTCCCCAAGTTAGCAGCGTCCGCGGCCTCCCGCCTCATCACCAGGATCCGCGTCCCGAACACGCGGGCGACGACGTTCACGATTGGGATCAAGCGGCGGAAGTACGGCGGGTACTCGGCGGCCTCGAGTCGCTGGAAGCCGAAGCGCTCGTAATAGGCTCCCATCTGGCGCCGGCAGGTGAGATGCAGGACCGCGTCCGGTTCTCGTGCGATGAGCATCTTGATGATCGCGCTCCCGATGCCATCGCCCTGCCGCGCCGGGACAACTGCCATGGAGGCCAGCTCCCGGCTCCCGTCCCCATGCGGCTTCACCTGGCCCACCCCGACGATTGCGCCCTCCTCCTCCGCCACTACGAAGTTCGGCCAGTTGAGGCTCATCCGGTTCAGGTTCGCTTCCTTGATGAGGCGGCGGATGGTGGGCTGGTCCGCCTCGGTCGCCGCGCGAATCGCAAACGTCACCGCCACAGCGCTAATTTCCCTTGCAGATGAGCTCGGCGGCGCGCAAGTAGACCTGCACGCAGGTCTCAACCGATGCGAGGTCGACCCACTCCACGTCGGCGTGCGCTCCTTCTCCAGCTGGGCCGAAAGCGACTGTCGGAATGTGTGCCGCGTTGAGCAGCGCCATGTCCATCCAGTACGACACTCCGATGACCTCGGGCTTCTTGCCCAGGCCCTCTGTCGCAGCGCGTTCGACCGCCTCGGTCACAAAGCTGTCAGCACCGAGCTGTGAGGGCGATCGTTCCAGGTGCAGTGACGCTGAGGCGGTGAGGTGAGGGTCCTCCCTTCGAGCGCCTTCAATCAATTCCTCCATCTCACGCAGCGCGCTCGCTCCATCCTCCCCCGGGATCGTGCGCCTCTCCACCTGGACCGCGCACCTCGCCGGATAGGTGCTCCATTCCTGACCGCCCACAATCGTCGAGGCGTGGATCGATCCCGTCCCCAGCAGGGGATGCCCTCGACCTGCTCGCAACCGATTGTCAAGTTCAACTACCCCGGTGAGGAGCCGGCCCATGCGGGCCACTGCATCCACCCCGACATCAGGCCGCGATCCGTGGGCGGCGACGCCGGCCGTCTCAAGCTCAAGCCAGGCGAACCCCTTGTGCGCCAGGCACAGCCGTAGCTCGGTCGGCTCCGTGACTATCGCTGCGTCCGCCTCGCGACGCTTCAGCACAGCAGCGGTGCCGATGCTGGCGACCTCCTCGTCGGCGACCGCCGTGATAACGAGGTCCCCTTGAAGGCGAAGCTTTTTCGCCTCGCGGGCCACGATCATGATCGCGGCAAGGCTCCCCTTCATGTCGTACGCCCCGCGGCCATATACGCGCCCGTCTTTCACGACCGGCGTAAACGCATCGGCCATGCCGCCCGCACCGACGGTATCCATGTGGGCGTTGAGCATTAGGCTTGCGCCGCCTCCGCCCCCCGGCAGGACACCGATGACGCTCTTGCGGCCTGGCGCCGGCTCGACAATCTGGACCGAGAGCCCAACTCCTTTCAGCCACCCGGCCACGAAGTCGGCGATGTTGCTCTCGCCGCTGCCGGTCGAAACGAGGTCTGGGTTGACCGACTCGATGGCGACCAGCTCGCAGACCAGTTTCTGAAGATCGCGCGAAAGTGAACTGGCGTCAGCCAAAGGTCAGGTCCACATTGACGAGCGCCGGCCGTCTGTTCATCGTTGGATTCTCTCTCACAGTGCTGGTCCGCCTCCCAGGTGCTGGCCAACGCACGTTCCAGCTGAGCTCTTTCAGCGTGGTCAAAAAACATAGACGAGGGCCCTGGTGGAGGGCCCTCGTCGCGACTTTGGGGAAGTGTCCTGGACCTACCCCCGTCGATACCGGCAGGGGTTACCACCGAGTCGGTAACTGATGGCCTAAATCACCCCGTTTGAGGCGCCCTGTGCTACAAAGCCACCTGTGCCGTTTTGGTTCCGTCCTGGGAGGCAACCCTTGAACGCGTCGAGATCAACCCTGCTGGCGATCGCTTTCGCTGTTGCCCTGGTCGCCTGCGGAGGCAGCGTGAGCAAAGCCCCTGCGGCAAGCCCGATCCCGACTCCCTCCCCGACGCCGTCACCCGTCGACACATCAAAGATGAAGATCGCGATCGACAGCACCTTCATCAAGACGGTGAAAGTCGGTGACTCGACAGATTTCGACCTCGACATCCAGGATGTGGGCACCGACGACATCCCGTATCTCACCCTCCTCTTCGACACCGGCGATCGCTTCCTTGACACGTACACGATCGCGTCCGCGGGCCCCTGCAAGTTGGACACCGGGATCGCCGGCCTGGCCTGCGGCAAGCTGGCCGCCGGCAACCATCTGAAGTTCACCATCGCAGCTACGCCAAACAAGGCGGGTAGCTTTGTCTTCAAGTTCCACGTGTCCGACTACAAGCAGATACTCGACGAAGCCGATGGCAACCAGTACGTGTACAGCTGGACGCAGACAGTCACCAGCTGATACCGATCTACTTCCGCTCTCGCAGGCCTAACGTGTGGCCCATGGGCACGCCGCGATTCCTGTACCGGCTGGCCTACCTGTTCGGAACCACACCGTGGGACTCAGGTATACCGCCGCCCGAGCTGACCAGATGGGTCGAAGGTCCGACTGCCGTCGCGCCCGGAAATGCGCTCGACATCGGATGCGGGACTGGGACGAACTGCATGTACCTCCTGGAGCACAAATGGAAGGTCACGGGAGTCGACTTCGTCCCGCGAGCACTCAAGGCTGCAAAAAGGAAGGCACCCGGTGCGACGCTGCTGATTGGGGACGTCACCAGGTTGGGAGATCTCGGTGTGTCGGGCCCCTTCGACTTGATTCTCGATCTGGGGTGCTTCCACTCGATCTCCGACGCTCGCCGCGATGCTTACGTCGGCGAAGTCGCCAAGGTGGCCGCGCCGGGCGCGACGTTTCTACTCTTCGCCTTCGGTGAAAAGGGCCCTGGAGGGATCGTCGCGCCAGAGTCAGAGATTCGCCGGCGGTTCAGCCGCGATTTCGAAGTCGCTGAAGTCACGCCCGGCGCGCCGTTTCGAAAACAAACCTGGTATCGACTTCTGCGACGACCGGCCTGAGAGCAAGGCAGTACGCGCGGCGCTCAGGCGCCGACGAGTCGGATCGTCCACAAGTCGGACGCCAGGCCCTGCTGGATGAGGTAGGTGTAAGGCATCGTGAAGTACCCGGCCATACCCCACGCGGTGCCCCATGAGTTGCGAGCCAAGAACGTCTGGCTCGCGTCGTGGTATCCCACGGCCATCACCGCGTGGCCGCCAACCGCCCTCTCACGTGGTCCCGGCATGCGGGCGTGTCCGGTCTGGGCGACCTCCGGGGATTCGAAGCTCTCGTAAACGGTGAACCCGAAGATGAATGGATAGCCCGAGGCGAGACAGCCCCTCATCTGGTTCAGGTCCTGGATCAGGCTCTGATACGACACCGCCCGGTCTTTTGCCGCGTCACTGTACGCGTCGGCTGATGGCTTGACTGCAAACTTCGAGATGTCGTACGGCCACTCGGGCTCAGGGCACGCGCCCTCACTTGCCACCGACTTGATGCCGTCGCGGATCATCGCCCCGCTGTCAATCTCGACAGTCCCCTCGATGACCCGTTCGTTGTAATAGATGAACAGACGGGATGGCACGAAGTCCGGAAGGCTTTGCTTGATGCGATCGAACTCGATGGCTCCGCCGATCGCGTTGGCCGTGCAGCTGCCGAGCATGCCCTGGTCGTATACCGCGGGACATTGCGCGCGGAGGTCGGCGTATGGCGGCAGAGCGCTCAGGATTGCGGGCGGTGCCGCATAAAGGTGGTCGCGATCGTCGGGGAGATCTGGGATCCAGCCGTAGCGGGCGATCTTTCTCGGTTCAACCACTGCAAGGCTCCTTCACACGTAGGCCCAGTTTTCGATGCTTGGAGAGTCGCCGATGAAGGCTTCGACGCCGTCCGGCAGCTTATGGCCTTCCAGCACGATTGCCGTTGCCCTGGCATGGCCCTCGACGAGGCTGATCCCGCCGTCCGGCAGGCGCAGGCAGATCAGCTCCGACAGGGCGGGGGCCGGGTCGGCGTGGCAGATGGTGCGGGCAAGAGAGAGGATGTGCATGTTCGTGTAGTCGCCGGAGAACACCACCGCCGCATTGGCGGCGCCCTCCGCCACCGTACGGGTCGCTGGAGCCAGCGTCGTCCACGTTGCGTTCCGGTTGGAGTAGAGCATCGCCGCCACATCCGCGATCGACGCTCGGACCCGGCGCCATGCGATGTCGTCCTCAAGCCCGGCGAAGATCAACGATCCCCTTCCGAAGCCGTGCGCAGAGGCGATGATCCTGCGCCGCTCAGCATTGTGCTCGGCGTTGTCAAGGTCCGGGTTGCGGGCCAGCGCGAGACCACGAGCCAGATGCGAAGGCTTGGGCGGGTCGCCGATCAGGTAGCTCTGGAACGGCGGCGAGTCGATCTCGGCTCGTAGCCAGGCCAGGATCACCTGGTCGTCCGACGCGGTACCGAGGTCCTCCATTTGTGTCGCAACAGAGTAGGGCAGCGGTCCTTCTGGCTGGCGCAAAGAAGGCTGAGCCGCGCCCGCAAGCGTGCTTGCGCCAAACTTATGCGTCGATGAGCGCCGCGCACAAGTGGGTCTATCACTTCACCGAGGGTTCCGCCAAGATGCGCGACCTTCTCGGCGGCAAAGGCGCCGGGGCCGCGGAGATGACCCGCGCCGGCATGCCAGTGCCGCCCGGCTTCACGATCACCACCCAGGCCTGCCGCGAGTACTACGCCCGCGGCCGCAAGCTCCCTGACGGCCTCTGGGACCAGGTCACGAAAGCGCTGGTCGTGCTCGAGAAGAGAGCAGGCAAGCGTTTCGGCGACCCGAAGAACCCACTCCTGGTCAGCGTGCGCTCAGGCGCGAAGTTTTCGATGCCGGGCATGATGGACACAGTCCTCAATCTCGGCCTCAACGAGGAGACTGCGCGAGGCCTCGCCAAGCTCACCAAGAACCAGCGCTTCGCGCTCGACTCGCGGCGCCGCTTCATTCAGATGTTCGGCAAGACCGTGATGGGGATCGACGGCGACCGCTTCGAGCACGCCTTGCAAGAGGCAAAAAAGCGGGCGAAAGTCAAAACCGACCCCGAGCTCTCAGTCGCACAGCTGCAGGAGCTCGTCGGCAGGTTCCTCGCCACATATAAAGACGCGACCCATCACCCGTTCCCGTCCGACCCGGTCGATCAGCTTCGCGCCGCCATCGAAGCCGTCTTTCGTTCCTGGAACACGGAGCGCGCCAAGACCTACCGGCGCATGGAGCGCATCCCTGACGACCTCGGTACTGCCGTCAACGTGCAGATGATGGTCTTCGGCAACATGGGCCGGACCTCCGGCACCGGCGTTGCTTTCACGCGGAACCCGATCACAGGCAAGAAGGAGCTATACGGCGACTACCTCGCCAACGCGCAGGGAGAGGACGTGGTTGCCGGAGTCCGCGACACCGAGCCGATCAAAGCCCTGAAGCGCCGGCTGCCGAAGGTCTACGCGGAGTTCATTGGCTACGCGGGCAAGCTGGAAAAGCACTACAAGGACGTTCAAGACCTCGAGTTCACCGTGGAGCGCGGCAAGCTGTACATGCTCCAGACACGCTCCGCCAAGCGCACGGGCGAGGCGGCGGTGAACATCGCCGTCGACATGGTCGGCGAGCGATTGATCAATCGGAAGGAGGCGGTGGCGCGCGTCGAGCCGCGCCAGCTAGAGCAGCTGCTGTTCCCACGAGTCGACCCGGCGGGCAAGGCTCAGCCGCTGACCCGCGGCGTGCCTGCATCGCCGGGGGCGGCGACAGGCCAGGCCGTCTTCGATGCCGACACCGCTGCCGAATGGGGCAAGAAGGGCAAGGCCGTGATCCTCGTCCGCGTTGAGACCAATCCGAACGACGTGCACGGTATGGTCGAGGCCAAGGGCATCCTCACACAGACCGGCGGCACCGCCAGCCACGCGGCACTCGTTGCACGCGGCATGGGCAGGCCTTGCATCGTCGGAGCGAGCGAAGTCATCGTGAACCTCAGATCCCGCTCATTCACGGTCGCCGGCAAGACCGTCAAAGAAGGCGACGAGATAACCATCGACGGCATCACCGGCGACGTCTACCTGGGCAGCGTGCCCACCATCGAGGCCAAGCCCCTGAGCAAGCACCGGGCCGCCAACGCGATCCTGGGCTGGGCGGACGGTTTCCGGCGCCTTGAAGTGTGGGCCAACGCTGACTATCCACGCGACGCCAACAAGGCGCGCGAGAACGGCGCGCAGGGCGTGGGGCTGTGCCGAACGGAGCACATGTTCATGGAGCAGGAAAGGCT
>DATLPO010000080.1:0-1894 GCA_035535675.1 Candidatus Limnocylindria bacterium | reverse complement strand
CATGGCCCGAACGGTCCAACGCGGCTCCGCCCTCGGCTCGGCGGACGATGCGCAGCATCGCGCCTTTTCCGGCCTCCAGGCGGCACGCGACACAAGTCCGAACCGGCTCATGCCGGGGATTCGGCAGCTTCATCTCCTTGCCCGTCGCTGGCCTTGATGTCGATCCGAAAGCCAGTGAGCTTGGCGGCAAGCCGTGCGTTCTGACCGTCGCGCCCGATGGCCAGCGAAAGCTGACCGCGCGGCACGAGGACTGTCGCGGTGCGCGTCATGCGGTCGATTGACACCGACTCGGCTTTAGCAGGGCCAAGCGACGCAGCTACAAAGGCTTCGGGCTCGTCCGACCACGGAACGATGTCGATGTGTTCCGAAACCAGCTCGCTGAGGATCGCGCGATGGCGCACCCCCTTGGGCCCGACGCAGGCGCCCACGGGGTCGAGCCCCGGCTGGCTGGAGGAGACGCCGATCTTCGTGCGCAAGCCTGGCTCCCGCGCGATGGCTCGAATCTGCACAGTCCCGGCTTTGATCTCCGGCACCTCGGCCTCGAGCAGGCGGTGGACGAACATACGGGAGGCTCGCGACACCCGCACCTGCGCCTGGCGCGCGTTCCGCTGCGCGTCCATGATCACCACCAGCACCGGACGCCCCGGGTGCAGGTGCTCGCCGGGGATCTGCTCCTCGGGAGGCATCACACCCTCAGCTCGTCCCAGATCGACATAGACGGTGCCCATCTCCATGCGGTCGACGACGCCGCTCGCGAGCTCGCCCTTGTGCTCGGCCACGTCCTTCAACACCTTGTCGCGCTCCAGGTCGTGGATGTGGCGCAGGACGGCGTGCTTGGCAGTCTGAGCGGCCATTCGCTTGAAGTCCTCGGACGGCAGCATCTCAACCATCTCGCTGCCGTCGTCTCGCACCACGCGGCTCCGCACCTCGAGGGCGCCGGTCTTGGTATCGAGCTTCACGGTGATCTCGCCCACCGGGCTGAAAGCGCGGGCGTAAGCAACAGCGAGGGCTGCTTCGACGGTGCGCAGCATCTCCTCGACGGGGATGCCGACCTCGGCGCAGAGCGCCGTCAGCGCCTCGGCGAGGCTCTCCGTGGAAGGTTCAGAGTGCGACCGCGAGCCTGCCCGCGACAACGTCACTCCATGCTATGTGCAGGACCACCGGTGCGCGCCCGCGCACACCTAAAGCCTGCACTGCTATGCCGGCGCCGTCGACGGCAACCAGCTGACCCTCAACGACGGTGTCCGCATCACCACTCCGATAGCGGATGTTGACTCGCTTGCCATTGAACCGCTCGTAATCCGCGTGACCGCGCAACGGGCGCTCCGCGCCAGGCGAAGAGACCTCAAGGTTGTAAGGCCCATCGATGAGATTCGAATGCTCGATCAGGGGACCCGCCACCCGGCTGACCTTCTCGCAGTCCTCGATCTTGATCGGGTCGGCGTGGTCGATCGAGATGCGGAGGGTGCGGCCCGACTGCCCCGATTGCTCGAGCGAGTACAGCTCGTAACCCATGTGCTTAAGCGTGGGTTCGATCAGCTCTTTGATTGACGGTATGGGCCATGTCGGCATGTTCGCGTTGCTGACTCAACGATAGCTGGTCGCAGCTCCCGAAGGTCGCCCGAGGGCTATTGGGCGGATTGCGAACGCGGACGCCATTAACCCAGTTCGAGTTCGCCGTACAACACGTTGTCGTCGTACAAGGTGCGGATAACTTCGTTGCGAGTTTGAATCAGTCTTTCCAACCAGTCTGTGAATGACGGGAGCCGGCCGAATAACTTCCTGCCCGCTGGGTGGTGGTAAGCGACTGTGTACTCACGACCAGGAAGTTCGCCATCTGCAACAAAACACCACTCGTTGCCATTGCCGTCCAGCCCGAAGGGGATCAATCGCC
>DATLPO010000079.1:0-4598 GCA_035535675.1 Candidatus Limnocylindria bacterium | reverse complement strand
GGCGCGAGACCTCAGCTCTTCGCTGGAGGTTGACGTCGTGCTGCGCAAGGTCATGGACCGCGTGATTTCCCTTATGAAGGCATCGCGTGGCTTCATCGTCCTCGTCGACGCGACAGGCACCATGTCGGTGAAGACGTCGGGTGGCGACGCCGATCCCGAGAAAGCCAAGGAGTTCCTCGGCTCGCGAACCGTCATCGAACAGGTGGTTACCAGCGGCCAGGCGGTCGTCTCGACCGACGCGTCACTTGACGAGCGCTTCAAGGGCCAGCAGTCGGTGATCCTCCAGAACCTGCGGTCGATCATCGCCGTGCCGCTCGTGACCAAAGGCAACGTGATCGGCGCCGTGTACGTCGACAACCCGTTCAGGGCTGCGATCTTCGAAGAGAAGGACAAGGAGTTCCTCCAGGCGATCGCAGACCTCGCCGCCATCGCGATCGACAACGCGCGGCAGTACGAGCGGTCGGAGTTCCTGCGCCAGCTGTTCGAGCGCTACGTCAACAAGCAGGTCACCGACTACGTGCTCGCGCGCTCAGACCGCGAGACCATCTTCCGACCCGGAGAGCGCCGCGAGGTGACCATGCTCAACTCCGACATCGCCGGCTTCTCAGCCCTTTCTCAATCGATGGAAGCCGAGGAGCTCGTCAGGTTCCTCAACGACTATTTCTCCCGGATGATCGAAGCGGTACTCGAGCACGGCGGCAACATCGACAAGTTCCAGGGCGACGGCATGCTAGTCGTGTTCGGCGCACCGAACCCCATGAAGGACCACGCTCAGAAGGCGCTCGCGGCGGCGCGGACGATGCTCAAGGAGGTCGCAGGCCTCAACAAGGAGCTGTCGGCCGCGGGCAAGCCGCAGATCACGGTCGGGATAGGGCTGGATACAGGCGATGTGGTGGCCGGCCATGTTGGGTCGGAGCGCCGCCTCGAGTTCACGCTCATCGGCGTGCCGGTCAACAACAGCTCCTACCTCTCTAAGGTGCGGCCGGCGAGGGTGCTGATGTCCGAGACGACGAGGGATGCCCTGGCCGGCGACGTCGAGGTGATCGACTACGAGCCGATGCAGCTAAAAGGAATGACGACGAAGCAGCCTATCTTCCAGCTCTCCTCCCCACTTGCTGGGGAGGTGGCGGGAAGCGCCGAAGGGGCCGCCGCCGAAGACCAGGACTAGCCGACGCAGCTCCAGCGACCCGGGCCGTACGTCTTGTAGAGCCAGGCGGCGGCAAATGCATTGGCAACAGGGTCGAAGCGCGACTTGTTCGCATACGGGGTGCCTGACCACGTGCTCGCCATGAACTGGAACAGGCCGGTCGCGCCGCTGTCGGTGTTGACAGAGTTCGGGTGATAGCGCGACTCGCAGTAGGCGACGTTGATCGCCCACTGGACCGCGCGCGGCCCCAACGGGCTGAAAGCGTCGTTGATGATCTTGGCGATGTAGGGCGGCGGGGGCGCGTGGTTGGAGAGCTGCGCGTAGTGGGCGGCCTCGGCCTTGGCGGCGGCAATCGCCTTCAGCTGCGCCTGGTACCTGGCCATGCCCTGCTGGAGCTCCTTGGCCCAGGCGAGCACCTGTGCTTCCTGGACCGCCTTGGTGCGCGCATCGCGCGCCTGTCGCAAGAGCGAGTGGCTGTCGTATGCGCTCAGCTGGGTGACGGCCACTTTGGCGCTCGGCGCCACCGGCGCGTCCAGGCGCGGCAGGATCACCGCAGCCAACATGACCGTCCAGACGATGACTGCCCGAAATAGTGGCAGCAACCCTTTGCGCTCCTACCCTCTTGAAGTCGCCCTGCCCCGGGCGCTGTTCAGGCCTGAGACTCGTGGTAGGACGCAGTGGTAGGACCGCTCAGGAACCGAAGAAGCGACACCTTACCATATGGTCGGCCACTTTGAGTAGCCGTTTCATACATCCTCCCCGCCGTGCGGGGAGGTGGCGCCAAGCGCCGGAGGGGGTGTCCCTTCTATAGAGCTTAACGGGTCTTCAGGCCAGGACTTGCAGCGCCTTGTTGACCCCCTGCGGCAGCTCGTCCCGCAGGCGGTAGTAGACCCAGATCCCTTGCTTCGAAGATTCGACCAAACCCGCCCGCTTCAGAACGGCCATGTGGTGGGAGATGGTCGGCTGGGTGAGATCGAAAGCGGCGACGAGATCGCACACGCAAACCGGGCCGGCCTGCTGGCGGAGAACGCTGACCATGCTCAGGCGGGTCGGGTCGGCCAGCGCCTTCAGGAGCTCGACAGTCTCCCCCACCTTGGCCTTGTCGACCTTGACCTCCAGGTCGCAGCACACGCCTCGCGTGCGCACCGGGAGCTCCATGAACGTCATGGCGACAATCTACCACAAATCCATTGACATTCATCGATGGGTTCGTGGTAAGGTCTTATCCATCGACATTCATCAATGCATTTGTGAGGGTCTGAAATGAGCGAGATTCGAGAAGCGGTTCGCATGCATTACGCGGAGGCGGCCAAGCAGGCGGCGGCGGGGTCCTGTTGCGATGGCGGCTGCGAGTGCGGGGCAATGCCCGCCGGGGCTGTCGACCTGGCGCTGGCGACGCCTCTCAGCCTCGGCAGCGGCTACCCCCTGGGCCTTGCCGATCTCAAGCCGGGCGAGAAAGTCCTCGACCTGGGCAGCGGCGCCGGGGTGGACGTGCTGGTCGCCGCGAAGCTGGTCGGCAAGCGCGGACACGCGTATGGCGTGGACATGACCGACGAGATGCTGGCCCTGGCCGAGGGAAACCGTGCGAAAGCGGGAATCGCCAATGCCAGCTTCCTCAAGGGCACCATCGAAGCAGCGCCGTTGCCCGCCGAGTCGGTCGACGTCGTCATCTCCAACTGCGTCATCAACCTCGCCGAGGACAAGGGCGCCGTGCTGCGAGACGCTTACCGGGTGCTGCGGCCGGGCGGCCGCCTTGCGGTCGCCGACATGGTCGCGCTGGAGGACATCTCCGACGAGCAGAAGAACCTCGAGTCGTGGGCGGCCTGCATGGCAGGCGCCATCCCGGCAGACAAGTACCGCACCCTCCTTGATGAAGCAGGCTTCGTTGACGTCTCGATCGACCTCGACGAAACCAAAGGCCGAGTGACAAACGCCTACGTGCGAGCAAGAAAGCCGAGGTAGCCAGGTCAACATCCTCCCCGCGCCTTTGGCGCGGGGAGGTGGCGCGAAGCGCCGGAGGGGGGCATGTTGTCGCCTTGTTCTCCAGCCCGCCTATCAAGCACATTGGGACAATTAGCGCGTGAAGGTCGTTCTGTCCGAGCGTTTGAAGCCGATCATCTCTCGCTTGCCTTCCGACCCCGAGATCGCCTGGTATTCCGATAACGACTCCTGCCTTGCCGCCCTGCCGGGGGCGGAAGTCTTCTGGGTGGACTTCAAGGTGAACGACATCGCAAAGGCGATCGAGGCGGGCGCCGACCTAAAATGGCTGACCACCCAGGGCACCGGCGTCGATGGCTGGCCCCTTGCCATCATCAAGGAGCGCCAACTGGTCCTGACCAACGGCGCCGGCGTGGGCGCCATCCCCATCTCCGAGTACGTAGTGATGGGACTGCTCGCGGGGCTCAAGGGTTTTCCCGAGCTCGTCCGAGCCCAGGACAGTCGCGAATGGTTGAAAGCTCCACCATCACGCGCCGAGATGTACGGAAAGCGCGCCCTCATCTATGGCTACGGCGGAATCGGCCGCGCGATCGCCGAGCGCCTACGACCCTTCGGCGTACAGGTGACGGGCGTGCGCCGCACCCCGGGCGATGAGCCCGGCGTCATCGCCGCCACAAATTGGGAAGCCGCCCTCCCGGAAACCGACCTCCTTATCCTGTCGGTCCCACTGACCGGGGCGACTAAAGCTCTCGTCAGCACTACGCAGCTCGCTGCGCTGCCCAAGGGCGCGTGGGTGGCGAACATCGCTCGAGGTGGCCTCATCGACGCCGCCGCGCTCATCGCCTCGCTGAAGTCGGGCCACCTCGGCGGCGCCTACCTTGACGTCACCGACCCCGAGCCCCTCCCTGCCGATTCGGAATTGTGGTCGCTGCCGAACGTCATCCTGACCCCGCACAGCTCGTGGGCGACCGAGCACCAGTTGGAGCGTGCCGCGGAGATCTTCCGTGAGAACTTCGAGCGCTACCTGCGAGGCGAAACGCTGAACAACATCGTCGACCTTGAGGCCGGCTACTAGACTCCCGAACGCGCCGCGGCGCTTCCCCTGACGCGGTACGCCACCACCGGGCCGGAGAATCCCTTCAGGTCGAGCTCTGTTCGTTCGGGCGCTATCTGACGCTCCGCCAGCCACTCCCTGACCCGTCTGTGCGCCTCCTCGCTCAGGGTCACCTCTCCGGCAGTCGACTGCGCCTGCAGCCTGGCGGCCAGGTTGGTGACCTCGCCCAGAACGCTGACATTGGCCGACTCGGCAAGCCTGCCGACCACCGCCGGGCCCACCGCGATCCCCGCTCCAACCGGCAGCCCGGCAAGCGCAGCCTTGTCGATGATCGCGATCGCGGCCTTCAGCGCCTGCAGCGTGTGATCGACGCTCTGGCCCGAGACGTTGAAAGTGGCCATGATCGCATCGCCGGCGAACTTGTCGATCAAGCCGCGGTGCCGTGACACCTCCTGCGAA
>DATLPO010000078.1:0-40878 GCA_035535675.1 Candidatus Limnocylindria bacterium | reverse complement strand
CTTCACCATGGCGGGGCGGAGATCGGCGTTGAGGAGATCCTGGTCGGCCGGAACACCGCAGCGCTTGGCAAAACTCTCGACGAGGCCGGCCTCCTCGACCCGTCCGGGGCCAAAGTGCTGGCGCTCCGCCGCCGCGACGGCACGCTGCACGCCAATCCAGGCGGAGACCTTCGCCTCGAAGAGGGCGACCTCGTCATCGCGCTGGGCATCGAGAATCAGCTGATCGCGACCGCCGCGATGCTCAGGTAATTCCCAGGGGCCGCTCCGTAGAGTTCGCTCAGTGAAAGCCATGGGACGCAGGCCCGTGCTTGTGGCGCTGGTCTCGGTCTTCGTAGGTGTGGCCCTCGTTCTGGGCAAGCTCGTCGTGGGCTTGCTCACCGGAAGCCTTGGCATCCTGAGCGAGGCAGTCCACTCCATCCTGGACGTCGTCGCTAGCGTGTTTGCCCTGCTCGCCGTGGGCACGGCCCGCAAGCCCGCCGATAGCGAACACCCTTACGGTCACGGCCGCGCCGAGAACCTGGCTGCGTTCGCTGAAGGCGTGCTCCTACTGATCACGGCGGCTGGGATCGCGTTCGAAGCGGTTCGCCGGTTGACCACCACTCCGGAGGTCGTCAATCCCGCCGGCTACGCTTTCGCGCTCCTGCTCGCGACTCTGGTGATCGAAGCAGGGCGGGCGGTGGTCCTTCGCCGCGTCGGCCGGATCGCCGATAGCGAGGCGCTTCGCGCTGACGCGACGAACCGCGTGGCTGACGTGTTCGCAATCGTTGCAGTCATCGCCGGCCTTGTCGGAGTCCGTATGGGCTTCCCTTGGGCGGACTCCGTCGCGGCGTTGCTGGTGGCAGGAATCATCGCTCGCGCCGCTGCCCAGGTCGCATGGCGGTCGGGCGACATTCTCATCGACCGGGCACCGGCCGGCGCGGCGAAGGAGCTTCGTGCCGCGATCAAGGGTGTGAACGGCGTGCGGGAGGTCCGCTCGGTGCGCGTGCGCCGGTCCGGTCCCAACCTTCTCGGCGATGCAAGCATCGCGACGGCGAGAATGCTCTCCCTGGAGGCTGCGGGTCGCCTGGTCGATGAGGTGAAGCGAGTGGCGAAGGCGACGCTTCCATCGCTGGATCTCACAGTCGTTGTGGAAGGCCAGACCAGGCCGAGCGACCTGGTGGAGCGCATTCATGCCGCCGCCGCCCGGAACGGGGGCGTCAGGGATCTCCACAACGTGACCGTGGAGCGCGAGACCGACGGCTCGCTGCACCTCACCATGCACGCCAAGCTGCCCGGTTACATGACGCTCGCGACAGCCGCCCTCGCGAGCGCTGACCTCGAGAAAACGCTTCGGGCAGAGCTCCCCGACGCGACACGCGTCGACATCCACCTCGAGCCGATGGAGCCTCACGTGGTGCGCGGTGAAGACGTGACAAGCCGCCGTGCACAGCTCGCAGCCAGGATGCGTGAGGTGGTCGCAGCCCACCCTGAGGTCCGGCGCTGCGTCGACGTCGAGCTGAGCGATCGCCACCACCGGATCTACGCCCACGTGGTGGCCGAGCTCGACGGCTCAGTCAGCCTTGAGAACGCCCACCAGGTGGAGACCGAGCTGGAAGAGCAGATCCGTCGTGCCCTGCCCGAAGTCCACGAGGTGGTTGCGAGAGCCATCGCGTGAGGCCGGGTTGCAAGGACGACCTCAGTGGCTTGCTCGACCTTTGGAGAGCAGACGTGCGTGCGGGAAAGCGCGACTGCGTTCCGGGCGACGCCTTCCTCCACAGGGCGATGAACAGCTTCGACTGGGAGTCGAGCTCGAGGGTTACGGAAGGTAGCGCTGGCCGGCTTGACGGGGTGGTGTTGGTGTCGAGTCGAGCCACGCCGCTTGGAACCGTTGCCGCTGTCGACGCATCGGCGGTAAGACCGGGGCTGCTGAACGATCTCACGCGATGGGGGCTCGGCCTGTCACAGGCCGCAGGCGCCGTCGCCGCCCAGGTCTGGCGCGGGCGCGGCCACACCAGAGGGCTCCGCGCGTTGGGGTTGGAGCCAGTGCGCCCCTGGTGGCGCATGGATAGGGCCCTGTCCGCTGAACCGTCCCTACCCTGCGCAGTCACTGGCTACGAGCTGTCCGATGCATCGGCTGTCCCCGGGAGCAAATGGGCCGACGCACACAACATCTCATTCGCCGATCATTGGCGTTTCTCGCCGCGAACCGAGGAGGAGCTGATGGCCGGGCGGCCGTCGGGGCTGAGCTTGATGGCGGTAGCGCCTGGTGGCTCGCCCGCGGCGCTGACTCTCTGCCAGATCGAGGAGTACGGCCTGGATTCGCGATCCCAGCCGGTTGGGGTAATCAGCTCCGTTGGCACTCTGCCCGACCACCGCCGGCGAGGGTTGGCCACCTGGCTCGTGGCAGAGGCGCTGGTGAGGCTTCATCGTGCGGGAGCTCGCCACGCATCCCTTTACGTCGACGGCGAGAATCCCACCCGCGCGTTCGACGCTTACAAAAAGCTTGGCTTCGAGTTGGCTTTTGAGACCGAGGTCTGGGAAGCTACATTCCGGTGAGGGCAGGATCGGCGCTGGCGATCGTCGTTGTCTTGGGAGTTTGCACACTGGCGTGCGCACCCACCCCGCAAGCCACTTCGCCGTCGGCCGTCCGGGAGGTCAGCCCCCCGCCCGCGCCCCTCGCGGCAGCGATCGGCAAGGCTGTGCACCTTGGACCGGCAGGGGCGGAAACCGACGTTTTCCTGACCCTCGGGCTCAAAGGCCGCCAGCCTGACCGGCTCGCTGCGCTCCTGGCGGCCGGCCTGACGGTCAGCCCAGCCGTGTACGCAGCCGAGTTCGGGCCCGACCCCGCCCTGGCGCAAAGCGCAACAGCATCGCTCGTGGCCGCCGGCTTTCGGGCCACATGGCGACCCGGCTCGACGCTGATCGCTGCCGACGGCCCCGCACCGCTTGCGGCTCACCTTCTTGGAATCGACATCGAGAACTACCGCCTCGCGGACGGAACAACGTTTTATGCATCGCAGGACCAGCCGCACATACCGCGGCAGCTGGCATCGATAGTGAGCAATGTCAGCGGGCTCGACAGCTACACGCAAACCCGCTCGTTTGCCGTTCGTCCAGGTGGCCTTACCCCCACCGACGTCCTGGCGTTCTACAACCTTAAGCCGCTGCGAGACCGCGGGCTTGACGGATCTGGGCAAACCATCGTCCTGCCAGAGATCGATGACCTGCCCAATCTCAATGACCTCGAGCTGTTCGCCACCAAGTACGGCCTACCCCCGTTTGGTCCGTTGCTGACCATCAAGCGGGACGCCAGCTGGGGCACGCCGATGAAGCCGGAGGGCGAAACCGTTCTCGACCTCGAGATCATCCATGGGGTTGCGCCCAACGCGAAGCTGGTGGTGTACCTCTCCGCCGCGGATTTCGCACACGGCGATCGGGCATTTGAGCAGCTGGTCAGTGATCACCTCGGGTCGATAATCTCCGAGAGCCTCGGCGCCTGCGAGCTCCAGGTCTCGAGTGGACGTCGCGCGATACGCGCTGCAAGCGAGGACCGCGCCGTCGCCCAGGGAATGTCCCACTTCGTTGCCACCGGTGACAGCGGCGCATACACATGCGGCCAGGACACCGACGCCTCTGGCAGCTTCCCGTCCACGCTGCCCTCGGTGACGGCGGTTGGCGGTACAAGCGTGTTCGAATCGGTCCAGGGCTCGTACTTCAAAGAGGCCGCATGGGGCGCTCCCATCGACGAGACCGGTACCGGCGGCGGCCCGAGTCACTTCTACGCGCTGCCCGACTACCAGAAGAACGTCGCACAGGCGGCCGGCCACGGCTTGCGGCAAGTCCCCGACGTGTCTGCCAACGGGGATCCGAACACCGGCTTCCACATCATCTTCGAGGGCGTTGCAGGGCAGGTCGGTGGCACTTCCGCGTCGACTCCCCTTTGGGCGGCGACTGTGGCGCTCATCAACCAGGACATGAAGAAGAAAGGCCTTCGAGAGGTTGGGTTCGCCAACCCGGCCATCTACTGGATGGGCCAGAACACCTCCAAGTTCTCCTCCCCGCCCTTCCACGATGTGACAGGCGGCAACAACCTTCTCTACGACGCCGGACCCGGGTGGGATTTCGCCACCGGCTGGGGAAGCATGGACGGGGCAGCCCTGGACCAGGCCTGGATCCTCTACATAAAAGGAGGTGGCGCGTGAGCGAACGCGCCGGCGCAATGGGGCCGGCTGCGTCTGGGGCAGGCGGCAGCGACGATCGAGGTGGCCGCAGGCCCGCTCTCGTGCTGTGCCCGCACTGCGGAATGACAGTTCCCGAAGGCGACTTCTGCGGCCATTGCGGTGCTCACCTCACGACAGCCAGCTCGTCACGGCGGCACGCATTCGCGGCGGTCCCGTCCGAATCGGTCGCGCACCTGTCTGTCGTCACCACGCTCTTCCCGCACCTGGCACACAGACGAGGCCATGCCTTCCGATGGGTACTGCTGGGCGGAAGCCTTGCCGTGGTGATGCTCGCGGCATTGCAGCTGTTCGCGCCCGCCACCGCCGTTGCAACGTTCCTGCTGCCGGCGCTTTACCTGTTGTACCTGTACGAGGTCGAGGTGTACGAAAACGAGCCTTGGCTCGTAGTCGGGTCGACGATGTTGGCCGGCGCCATCTTCGGTTTCGCATTCACGTCTTATGCCGGCGATGCGGTTGCTCAGCTGGACCTCACCGGCGACACCAGCGGCGCCTTTGTGCTGGCCGGGATCGCGATCCCGATCATGGCGCAGGTGTTGATGCTTGCCGGCCCGCTCTTCCTTTACTCATTCAGGGGCGGATTCCGCGAACCCCTCGACGGGCTCACCTTCGGCGCTGCGTCGGCCCTCGGATTCACGCTCGCGAGCTCGCTGACCACCTTCTGGCCGCTCATCGCCGGACCGCTGGTGGGAAGCGGCTCGGGGCTGGACTGGGCCCTGCGTTTGCTGCAAGCCGGGATCCTGATCTCGATCATCAACGCCAGCACCACCGGGCTCATCACAGCGGCGCTCTGGCTCCATCGATACGACCTTCTCCGCTCCCGTCGCGCCTGGTACGCGAATATCCTGACGACCTTGTCGGTAGCGCTTGGATCGCAGATTCTCGTCGGCATGCTTTCGTTCGTCGTCCCAGATTTGTTCGTCCAGGTCGTGATCCGCTCGCTCGCCGCGATCGCTCTGCTCCTCTACCTGAGGGTCGTGATCCATGAGTCACTCATGGCCGAAGGAGCCCTGCACGAGATCGGTCCTGATGCGCCCTGCCCCGAATGCCATCGGGTGGTGCCGACCATGCTGTACTGCCCGTCCTGCGGTGTGAACCGCGCGGCATCCTCAAAGCATTCGCGGGTACGGGTTGGAGGCGCGAGCTGATGGCGGTTCAGACTCGCTTCTGCGGGACATGCGGAGCGCAGCTTCTCCCCGGCGCTGTCTTTTGCGGCCGCTGCGGAGCTCCCCAGCTGGCTGCTGCAGTCGCAGCGCCCCCGGCAGCGCCCCCGGCAGCCTATGGCTATCGGATTGCCCAGCCTGGCGCGTTCCCGGCCGCGGGCAAGGCGAAAGTCTCTCAGACCATGGTGGTGGTCGGCCTGCTCCTCATCCTTGTCATAGCGATCGTCGCGGTATCTGCATTCGCGGTGGCGCGGGCGATCGGGACGCATTCAACCTGCACGGTCGACTGCGGCCCGAAGTTCGCCACTCCGTTGCCCGAGTCCAACACCTTTCGCAGCGTGGCTTTCAAGTTCGAGGTCGACTACAGGTCGACCTGGAAGGTGCGAAACCAGGACGCCAACGGCATCTCCCTTGGAACAAGGATCGGACGCCTGGAAGTTGTCGGTTCAACGGCGGGGCCCTCCCTCACCGAGCTGATCGATTCAACGGTTTCGGCTCTTCCCTCATCCACCTGGCAGAGCGTGACCCGGGTCTCCGACCTGAGAGGAGCGCACCTCGGCGAGCAGGATGGTCTTGGCGCGATCTACTCGGCCAATGTCATCGGTTCGAACGCCACGTCGACCAAAGCCCACTTCGCGGTGATCGCCGCCACACGTGGAGGAGTTTCGGTCGTCATGTTCGCCGTCGACCCGGCCGACACCAAGAACTTCCCCAACGGCATGCCGGAGGGCCAGGAGTTCGACTACCTATGCCAGGAATTCAGATGGGGATAAAGCACGGGTGAGGACACAACTCCTCCATCGCTCCACCTAGGTCTAGTCGACTGAGGTGGATACCACTCTGCTTGCGTTCGCCGGAATCTCCCTGCTGCTCGCGGTGACACCCGGTCCTGACATGGCTGTGGTCACCAAGAACGCGCTGGCGCACGGCAGGCGGGGCGTGATCCTGACCACCACCGGCATCGCTTTGGCTCTCGCGATCTGGGTAACCGCGACCGCCGTGGGTTTGTCAGCAGTCCTGCGATCCTCGAGCGACCTCCTCTTTGTTCTGAAGATCGCCGGTGCCGCGTACCTCGCGTACCTTGGCGTCCGAACGCTCATCGATTCGCTGCGGCGCCCCGATGATCTGCTCGCCGGCACACCTCCCGCGGCGCCGGCGCACGTGATCTTCCGTCAGGGCTTCCTCTCCGCGCTGTCCAACCCAAAGCTTGGCGTGTTCTTCGTCACGTTCCTGCCGCAGTTCGTCACCCCTGGCCAGGCGCTGCTGCCTCGGCTCTTGTTGCTTGGATTGATCTTCGCGCTGATCGGCTGGACATGGATGAACGTGTATGGGCTGTTCGTAACCCGAATCCGCGATGTGATCACGGCACCGCGCGTTCGCCAGTGGATGGAGCGCGTAACCGGCGTCGTGCTCCTGGGCTTTGGGGCACGACTGGCGGCGGAGCGGTTCTAGAGGACCTACCCCCCCACCCCGAACGCATGCGAGCGGGCCCGGACGGCGCCTTACAGCGCCACGGGTAGATCGAAGCTGATGTCGTAAACACCGCCTGACAGCTTGGCGCGGTGGATCCATCCCATCTTCCTCAGCAGTCCAAGCATCTGCTGGTTCTCTGGCAGAACGATGAGCGTGAACGTCTTGATTCCGTGGTCGCGGGCGACCTTCCCCAGAATGGTCATCAGCGCGCTGCCCAAACCGCGGCGTTGGAACTCGTCAACGACGGCGACAGCGGTCTCTGCCACGTCTGTATTTGGAACTCGGTCATAGCGCGCGACGCCGACAATGCGCTCCTTGCCGCCGGACTTGTGAGTTGTCGCGACAAGCGCGAACCTGTCGTTGTAATCGACCACGGCAAGCCGGTGGGCGAGCGCGTCCGGCATTCGCTTAAGGGGTGAGAAAAACCTGAAGTACACGGTCCGCTCGGACATCGCTGCGACCGCATCGTGAAGGAGTGGCTCGTCCTCCGGAACGATAGGGCGAACGCGTACTTTCGTTCCGTCGGTCAGCTCCAGCGTGCGAGGCTCGAAGCCCGGTGATCCCATATGCCGATACAAGGTAAGCGAACCGCCCACTACGATCCGGGTGATATGAAACTCCCGCGGAAGGGGCGCAACCTCGGGATTGCCGCCGGCGCTGCTACTGCCGTGCTATTCGCTGCATGGGACCTGTACAAATGGGTCGAGGCGTACGCCTCCGACCACTTCCACAACGACTTCACCTTTTATCTTGCGGCGGCACGAATCGGTCTAGGGCACGGCTGGCGATCGATCTATGACCTCTCGATCCAGCAGGCGGAGCTTGATGCGATGGGCTCGCGAATCCACATCGCCGAGCTTGCCCGCTACATCAGCCCGCCACCCGTAGCCTGGCTCGCCATTCCATTCACTCCCCTTCCTTACGAGCTTGGTTACTGGATTTGGAGCGCCATGCTGCTGGTGGCGCTCGTGTCGACCTGGTACCTGGCCGCACCCGGCAGCGGCCCCGAGCGGCTTGTCCACCTCGCGGCGGCCCTCGGCTGGCTGCCTGTCATTTACGGCCTTCAGCTCGGGCAGCCCGGCCCGCTGATCGCCCTCGGCGTGGCGGGCTCATATGTTCTGCTGCGCAAGGGCCGGCCGTTTCTGGCAGGGATCGCACTTGGGGTCCTGGCCTTGAAGCCACAGCTGGGGTTCCTGGTTCCGATTGCACTGCTCGTCAGCGGGCGCTACCGCGCGTTCGCGGGCGCCGTAGCCGCGCTCGGAATACTTGCCGCGGTGTCGGCGATCAGCATCGGGCCCGATGGGGTCGTCACCTACCAGGAGCGCCTGAATTTTGCAGCCGGCGTTCCGGTCAACCGCGAGCTCACCCTGGCCCCGTACATCGGCGACCTGACCGTGACGAGGATCATCCAGGTCGCGATCGTGATCCTCACCCTCGCGCTCGTGTATCGGCTTCGAAAGGGACCCCTCGAATGGACTTTCGTGCTCGCCCTGGCCGGTGGCCTTCTCGCGAGCCCCTACCTGCATCTCGACGACCTCGTCATGCTCGGGCTGGCGGCATGGCTCTATCTCCGGATCGATCGCAAGCCGCGCTGGGCCTGGCTCTTTGTGCTGAGCCTTGTCATCGCCGCCGAAGGCATCCCGTTTTGGGGCCCGCTCCCCCTTATCGCAGGCGAAATTGCCCTTCTGCTCCTTAGCCTGTCGCCCCCGAAGTGGGCCCCAGAAAAAAATGCCGAGTGGAGCGAAAGGCCGGATTCATTCCGGCCGTCACCACGCGTCTGATTCCAAGCGCCTCCGGACATGCTGAAACAGGTGGGGGTACCACGGGGGAGGACTTGCGTCCTCACCCGTGCTTTTAGTCTCGTCGCTTAAAGCTGATCACCGCGATGGCGAGCATCACGATTCCGAAAGCCAGCATGATCCCTACCTCGACGGGGATCGGAAGGACCTGACCGTTGATCGTCAATCCAAGCTTGTCGATCACAGCGCTGGGCAGGCCTGACTCGGAGAGCACTACCCGCCGCAGAGGGTCGATGCCGTAGGAGGCAGGGTCGATGCGAGTGAGGACTGCCATCCAGCCCGGCAATCCGCTGAGCGGAAAGAGGGCGCCCGACAGGAAGAACATCGGCATCATCAGGAAGTTGATCACCACCTGGAAGCCCTGCATCGACTTCATGCTTGAAGCAAGCGCAACACCAAGCGAAGAAAGACCGAAGGCCATCACCGCCGCGAGCGGGATCATCGTGAGCACGGTGAGCAGACTGAGCTTCACGCCGACAAAAGGCGCAAGGACGAGAAGTATCAGACCCTGAATCATCGCCTGGGTCGTCCCGCCAAGCGCCTTGCCGATGGCCACCGCCGACCTGTCGATGGGGGCTACCAGCACCTCCTTGAGAAAGCCGAACTCGCGATCCCAAACGATCGACATGGCGCCGAAGATGGCGGAGAACAGGATCGCCATCCCGATGATGCCGGGATACATGAACTGGATGTAGGACAGGCGGCCCGCGCCAAAGCTCGCGCTGCCCTGCAGCGACGAGCTCAGTCCCGAGCCGAACACCACCAGGAAGAGAAGGGGCTGCGTCAATGAAGCGACGAGTCGCCACCTGTCGCGCCAGAACCGAAGGATGTCCCGGTACCAGATGATGTAGATCGCTCGAAGGCTGGCCAGCCGCGTGTCCACCGGGGCACGTTGCACTCCTGAGGGGACGGCCGGCGTTACTGCCACCTCGGCGCTCATCTGCGCCGGCCCATCCAGGCCCTTCCCATCATCCTCATCTGGTCCTTCGTGCCCGCCTCCTCATCGCGGATTGCATGGCCGGTGAGCTTGACGAACACATCGTCAAGGCTCGGCCGGCGAAGTGTGACAGTATCCACCGGCGCCATCAGCTCTCGCACGAGGCGCGGGACGAAGGCCTTTCCGTCCGCCACCTCCATGCGCAGGGTTCCGTTTTCCCGAGACGGAGTGACACCCAGCAGCTCGGTGATCTCGCGCACGGCCGCGTCTGGCTGGCTCGAGGTCATCGTCACCACATCGCCCCCGACCATCGCCTTCAGCTGGTCCGGTGTGCCAAGCGCGACGATCTTGCCCCTATCGATGATCGCGATCCTGTCGCAGTACTCCGCCTCGTCCATGTAATGAGTCGTCATGAAGATCGTGATGCCTTTACGAGCGCGCAGCTCATTCAGATGGTTCCAGATGCTCTGGCGTGTCTGAGGATCGAGCCCGAGTGTCGGTTCATCGAGGAAAAGGACCTCGGGCTCGTGAAGCATGCCGCGGGCGATTTCCAGGCGTCGCTTCATGCCGCCCGAGTAAGTCCGCACCTGCGATCCGGCCCGGTCGGTGAGCTGCAGCAGCTCCAGCATCTCGTCGATGCGCTGCCGGCGCACGGCTGCAGGGACGCTGTAGATGAACGCGTGGAACTCGAGGTTCTCGCGCCCTGTCAGCTCGCCGTCCACAGAAGGGTCCTGGAAGACGAGGCCGATCCGCTGCCGAACCCCAGCGGGGTCGTGCATGACGTCGATCCCTGCGACGCGAGCGGTCCCGGCTGTCGGGGTCAGGAGAGTGCAGAGGATCGAAATGGTTGTCGACTTGCCTGCACCGTTGGGCCCCAGGAAGCCGAATATCTCACCCCCCTTTACCTCAAGGTCGATGCCGCGCACAGCCTCGAGCTCGCCGTATCGCTTGACCAGGCCGTGGGCCTGGATCACGGTCTCGGCCACTACTTCAGTATTCAACTTCCGTGCCGCCCGGCGCCTTCCGTAAACCGGCGTGCGCCTTGCTGCGCCTCGCCTGACGCGATCACATCGATGCCTCCCCCGAACTCAGCCCTCATCGCATCGTCAGTGCCCATCGACCACTGGCGGTACACGCTTCGCCTGTCAGCCCGAAGGGCCCCCTGGGGGAACTTGGTGAGCTGTCTGGCAATCGTCACCGCCTCGTCCAGCGCCCGGCCAGGATCGACGACCCTGTCCACCAGCCCGATGTGGAGGGCCTCCTCCGCGAGCACGGAACGCCCTGTGAGGATCAGGTCCATCGCCCTTCCATGCCCGACGAGGCGCGGCAGCCGGATCGTGCCAAGGTCCACGAGTGGCACCCCGAAACGACGGTTGAACACACCCAGGGTGGCATTGCGGGCAGCCACTCGGAGATCGCACCACAGCGCCAGCTCCAGGCCGCCCGCAACCGCGTAACCCTCGATGGCGGCAATCACGGGCTTGTCCAGCGTCATCCGCGTCGGGCCCATCGGGCCTTCCCCCTCCTCGGCAATGCGATTGGGCTCGCCCGCAGCAACTGCCTTGAGGTCGAAGCCCGCGCAGAAGTTGGACCCGGCTCCCGTGAGGACCGCGGCCGACAGCGCCTCGTCAGCGGCGAAGCGCCGGAAGCTCTCGACAAGGTGATCGGCGGTGGCGGAGTCCACTGCATTCCGCACGTTCGGCCTGTCGATGGTGATGGTCACCACCGCGCCCTCAGCTTCGTAATGAACAGTCACGGTCCTCCCTTTCGTGAGCCCTGCGACGCGGTGCGCTACAAGCGCGTGTCGGTCAGGCCGGATTCACTCCGCGTCCATATATGGATAGCGGTGGTCCGTTGGCGGCACATATGTCTCCTTGAGGGTGCGCGGACTCACCCAACGGATCAGGTTCAACATCGAGCCTGCCTTATCGTTCGTGCCGGAAGCACGGGCGCCTCCGAACGGCTGCAGGCCGACCACTGCACCGGTCGGTTTGTCGTTGATGTAAAAGTTGCCGGCAGCGTTGACAAGGGTCTCTGACGCTTTGCGAATCGCCTGGCGGTCGCGGGCGAAGATCGCGCCGGTAAGGCCGTACGGGCTCGTCTTGTCACAGAGGTCGAGTGTCTCCTCGAACTTCGCGTCGGCATACGGGTAGATGGTGAGGATCGGACCGAACAACTCCTCACGCAACAGCTTGAAATCGGGGTTCTTCGTCTCGACGACAGTCGGGCGCACGAACCACCCGACCTTGTCGTCACCCTTGCCACCGGCGATGACCTTGGCGTCCTCGGCTTTGGACGCGAACTGGATCGCCCCCATGTGCTTCGAGTAAGCCTTGCCGTCGATCACTGCGCCCATGAAGTTGCGGAAGTCGGAAACGTCCCCCTGCGGAATCGCATCCACCTGCTCCACGAGCTCGTCTCGAAGGCCCTTCCAGATCGACTGGGGGATGTACGCCCGCGATGCGGCCGAGCACTTCTGGCCCTGGTACTCGAATGCGCCTCTAATCAGCGCGGTGCGCAAGGCGTCCTGGTCGGCTGAAGGGTGCGCGACGATGAAGTCCTTGCCCCCCGTCTCGCCCACCAGCCGCGGATAGGTGCGGTAGCGAGCAACGTTCTGCCCGACTTCGGTCCACATGCCCTGGAAGACCTCGGTGGAGCCTGTGAAATGGATGCCGGCCAGGCTTGGGTGTTTGAGGACCTGGTCGGAGATCTCGGCTGCACTTCCGCTGACCATGTTGACAACGCCCGGCGGCAGCCCGGCTTCGTTGAGCAGCTCCATCAGGAAGTGGCAGACCAGCAGGGTCTGCGTCGCCGGCTTGAAGACCACAGTGTTGCCCATGAGGGCGGCGGCCATCGGAAGGTTGCCGGCGATCGATGTGAAGTTGAACGGACTGACAGCGAAGACGAAACCTTCGAGCGGGCGATATTCGAGCCGGTTCCAGGCAGTGCTGTCATTGGTCGGCTGCTGCGTATACAGCTGATCCGCGAAGAACGCGTTGTAGCGCCAGAAGTCGATGGTCTCGCAGGCTGCATCGATCTCGGCTTGATGCACTGTCTTGGATTGACCCAGCATGGTCGCGGCGTTGATGGTGTCGCGCCAAGGTCCAGCCAGGAGGGAGGCCGCACGCAGCAGCACGGCTGCCCGCTCCTGGTATGAGGTGGCCGCCCACGCTCGCCTTGCCTCGAGAGCGGCATCGATTGCGTCGGCGAAGTCCTTGCGGCCTCCGACCGCGACCTGTGCGATCGAGAGCTCTTTGCGGTGAGGAGAGCGGATCTCGCTCTTTGATGCTCCCCAGCGGCGCTCGCCGCCGATCTGCATGGGTACGTCGGTGCGGGCGTCGGTCAGCTCGGCCAGCCTCGACTTGAGGCTTTTCCGGTTGGGATCGCCTGGTGCATATGTGCGTATCGGCTCGTTGACTGGAGTGGGGACCTTGAAGTGTCCGTCCGCTGTCATATGAGCTCCTGGAGTGGAACGAGCCTGCCTGCGCCACCATCCAATATGCCGGAAACGGCTACACGCCGCAAAATGACGTAACCCGGGGACGTATCCCACTTGACCGCGTCAGTAACTCTTGGAGGCGCTGCGGTGGTTCTTGGCTTTTCCCCCGCCCGGTCTGTCACCACGTCAGATCGGGTAATTCAAACTGTCGGGCTGCTTCAGCGGCGCGGCTATGCCGTGACGCCGGAGCGCCTTGGCGGCCTTTGCCTCGGCGGGGCACTTTCTGAGGCGGTGGTCAGGTGGGCGGTGGCGGCAAGTCCCGAGCTGGCGCTGTCCGGCGGCCTCGTTGTGGAGCGCACGGCCCTCGCGCGAGTTGGCGAGATCCAGTCGCGGGCTATCTCCCATGAATCCGAGGCCGCCGCCTACCTGCCGATGACCGCCAGGTTCGTTCGCGTCCTCGTTGCCATGGCACCGTTCATTCAAAGCGTCTCGTTGGCCGGGTCGCTGGCCAGCGGAGGGTTCCGTGCTTCCGATGATGTTGACCTGAACCTGATAGTCGACGATGGACACCGGCACCTCGCCTATGTCGCAGTCAATACGCTCGGCCTACTCCACGCGCTGGCCCACCGGGCCAAACCTGTCGACGACCTTACGCGGCGGCCCCTGGCACCACGGCTCATGACCGCGAACCTGATCCTCGAGCGCTCGCAGTGCCACCCGCTTCAGCGACAGGACGAAGACATGGCTTACGAGCTCCTCGTTTCCGAGCCAGTATTCGGTCTCGAAACGTTCAGCGAGGTCCTCGATTCCAATCCTGAGTTGCTCGACCACTTCCCCCAGCTGGCGTACAAGCCGGCCCCATTGAAGATCGATCCGCCGGCGCGACGGCTGCCCGCGCAGCTATTTCCGAAAGTTCTCGACGGAGCTGCGCACCGGATCGGAGAGGCAGGATGGCGATACATGCAATGGACGCGTCGCCACCACCCGGACGCCCTCGCGCGAGTTGAGTACGTGCGCTCGACGATGCGCCCCTACGCGTTGTTCGACGGGCCCGGCTGAAATGCTCCCGTCACTCACACTTGGCGTACTTGCGATCGCGAGCCTCGCCCTGTTTGGGTTTGGCGTGAATCTCCTGTATCTCGCGTGGCGCGCAACCCACGTTCGTACACGACCGAGCCCGGTCATACCTCTTGGGGCAGAGCCTCGAGTTTGCGTCCAGGTCCCGATCTATGACGAGCGCTACGTGGCCGAACGCGTCCTCGATGCGGTCTGCGAGCTGGAATGGCCTGCGGATCGCCTGGAGATCCAGGTGCTCGACGACTCCGATGACGAGACCATTTCAATCGTTTCGAGACGCGTAGCACACTGGAGGCGCAAGGGAATCGACGTCGCGCATGTCAGGCGCGGATCGCGCAACGGATTCAAGGCCGGCGCGCTCACACACGGGATGACTCTCACTGATTGCCCCTTCATCGCAATCTTCGATGCGGACTTTGTTCCCCCTCGTGACTTCTTGCGACGAACGGTGGCAATGTTCGATGACCCAAGCGTTGGTTTCGCACAGGCGCGGTGGGGCCACTTGAACGAGACCTATTCATGGTTCACGCGCCTGCAAGCACTGGCGATCGACTTCCATTTTCTGGTCGAGCAAGCTGTCCGGTCAGCAGACGGCTACTTCACCAACTTCACGGGGACGGCTGGAGTCTGGCGGCGGTCCGCAATCGAAGATTCGGGCGGCTGGAGTGCAGCGACATTAACCGAGGACCTTGACCTCAGCTACCGAGCCCAGCTCCGCGGCTGGCGAGCCTCTTACCTCGAAGACCTCGTGGTGCCAGAAGAGCTGCCTGTTTCCATCGACGCCTATCGGCGCCAGCAATCGCGATGGGCGACCGGCAGCTTTCAGTCCGCTTTCAACCTGCTGGTACCTGTGATGCGAAGCGCCCACCGGCCGGCGCTCAAGGCACAAGCCGCCATTCACCTCCTTTCGTACGGTGTCGGACCGCTGATGCTCGTCCAGCTTGCGTGTTACCCGGTCCTGCTGCTGACGTTTGACAGCCACTGGATGCCGTGGCAGCTGGCAGATGCAACAGTTCTTGTCAGCGCGATCGGCGCGTCGCCATGGATCGGTTTCATGGTCGCCCAGACCAGACGCGGACGGCCGTGGTGGACAGGACTGCCTGCAGTGCTTTGCCAGGTGGTTGGCGCGGGAATGTCTTTCACGGTGCTCGTTGCACTGGCTCGGGCGACTCGCAAAGGTGGCGAGTTCGTACGCACGCCAAAGCACCGGATCGTCCAGCGTGGACAGGAATGGCGGGATCAGGCCTACGTGCACGTGGGCGACCCGCGCGCTCTTGCCGAGGCCTTGCTTGCAGCGGCCACGCTGATGTTCGTGCCCCTTGCATTCTCCGCCGGGCAGGGCCTTGTCGCGGTTTACGCGAGCCTTTTCGCGCTTGGGTTCTTGACCCTCGCCACCCTGAGCACAGTCGACTTCCTGGAGGTGCTCACCCTGCGAAGCCTGGGGCGGCGCGCCCTGGGTGGGCTGAGATCAGCTGCCCCTGTTCTCGGCTTGTTTACGCTTTGCGGACTGCTTCTGCTGGCGGCGGCGCAGGTGCCCGAACCGTTTGAGGACGGTTATGGCCACTGGATGATCGCAGCGAACCTGGCATCGACAGGGCACTTGAATGACCCCCTGTTCGGAATGCAGGACACGTGGCTTCCCGGGTACCACGTGCTGGCGGCGGCAGTCCTGAAAGTCTTCGGCCTCTGGTCGCTCAGTGGCCTGAAGGCGCTTGGGGCGCTGATCGGCTTGACCACTCTCGCCTGCGTGTACGCGCTTTCACCCAGCCGGCGTCAGGGACGTCTTGCGGTTGGGCTCCTGGCGCTGAATCCCGTCTTCCTCTTCACCTCAGGCTCGGCTGTGGCGGAACCCCTGCTGACCGCGTTCCTCACTGCAGGCGCGCTGGCGGCCGTTCGCGGCCGGATGAAGCTGGCTGCGCTGCTGGCTGCACTCGCTTGCGTGACCGCAACCAAAGCATGGATCTGGATCGGTGCCGCGGTGGTCTTCGCGGCCGTCGAACAGATCACAAACAGGTTCCCTCTCTCTTCGAGGGAAAAGGGCTTTAGTTGGCAGCGCCCGTGGCAACAGCCCGTCTTCGCCTGGGCCCTGCCGGCGATCGGGCTCCTCGTCTTTCTCCAACTGGGATTCGCCCCAGCCACCAACTCACTCACACGCGGCTCGATCGAAGTGGCCTCCGCCGCCGCACGCGGCAGCCTCCCCGCAGGTGCGACGGAGCGCCTTCTTGAGCTGGCCGGCAACTTCGGGCTGGCTGCATTGCCCCTGTTTGCGCTGGGGCTGGTCGGACTCGTGGCCGCGCTCCGCAGGGCCTCGACACCCGGGGAACGCGCGACTGTGCGCTTCCTCCACGTTCCCGCAGCCGTGTACCTCGCGGCCGTTTTCGGGCTTGTGACCATCGGCGCTTACAGCGGCAGCCACCGCTATCTTTACCCGGCTCTTCCCGCGCTCGCGCTACTCGCGGCCGCCACCCTGGACCGGCATCTGGTAGTCGTCCGCACGGCCGCGGTTGCGGCAGGTGGCATGTTGGCGGTTGCGTTCGTGCCCGTGTTCGCAGGATTCGCCGCCGACAACGCCGGGCTCGTGGCGGCCGGAAGGGCGGCGAGCGGTATTCCAGGCGTCCTGGTCACGGATTCGCCGGTGGCAGCGTTTTATAGCGGCAAGCTGCCTTCTGAGATCGCAGGCTCACAGACCCTGCCCGCCGGGCGCACCGAGGCGATCGCGTGGCTTCGAACTAACGGCGTGACCGAGCTGGTCCTCGAAAACATCAGCTATTACCGAGCGACGGTGGTCTTTCCCGATCTTGCATCAGGTGGCGTCAATCCTCCATTCGGGTTGCTCGGTGACCAGGCGAACTACCAGGTGCCCAGTGGCAAGCCGGTCCATGCGTTCCGCTTTGGCGTGGGCATGTACACACAGTCCCTCTTCCTCGGCGTGAACGCCATGATGTCTCCGATTCCCACCCTTGGAAAGACAGCCCCCCTTGCCAAAGGGCTCGGCTTGAGCGTGGGAGGGGTCGCGGTCACCGGCGAAGGCCTCGGCTTCGGGGTGCCGATGGTGCATTACTCCGACGGTTGGATCTACTCGCGAAGCACCACGACCATCGACCTCTCCACAGCCACCACGACTACCTGGAAGCGGACCTTCGAGATGGACGAGATAGGGATCGACGAGGCGCACGGCTACCGGCCGATCCAATCGCGTGGACGCATTGAGGTCACCTACACCCTGGACCAGACCGGGATATCGATTGAGATGAGGGTGCTGCGCCTCGCGCCTGGCGCTGCAGAGATGGGAATCCTCAACGAGCAGTCCGCCTCGTTCGACGATTTCGCCGACCAGGGCCGCACTCTGGTCGGCGCCGCGATCGGTCCATGGGTCGCCGTCGACGGCTCATGGGCACGGCTGCGTTCGGCTGCGCTCGACGTCGAGTGGTCGGTGCCCGCGCTTCAAGGTGCCCAGCTGCATGGCGGTCGCGAGCTCGCTCCACCAGGCTTTGATTGGGCGGGACTTGACTACTTCTTCAGTGCGCCGCCCAGCAGGGTTGCATACCACATCACCGTGCAGGCTGCGCGATGACATGGAGGCATCAATGAATCGAACCGACGTGGTTCTTGTCTATCCGCAACGGGCCCCGTCCCATGGGCGCCACTGGATAATGCCCTCGCTTGGGCTCATGTACCTGAGCGCCTCGCTGCAGCGTGCCGGCTACAGCGTGCGACACATCGACCACACATTCCTCGAGCGCCACGAGGTGCTGGAAGAGATCGAACGGCTTCAGCCTTCCGTAATCGGAATCTATTGCATGATCACGATGCAGGACGAGGCGTTGTCACTCGCGGCACAGGTCCGCGGAAAGGCGCTGACGGTGGTCGGTGGACCCTATCCATCGGGCGAGCCTGACACGTTCGTCGACCAGTTCGACCTCGTCGCCGTCGGCGAGGGCGAGGAGACGATCGTCCAGATCATGGAGCACCTCGATGACGGGCGGTTCGAGGATGTGGGCGGGCTTGTGTTCAAACGAGGCGATGAAATCGTGCGCACCGAGACACGGGCTCGGACCAAAGACATGAGCGACCTGCCGCTTCCGTATCGCGGCGATGTTCCCAACGCCCAGTACATCAACTACTGGCGAAGGCACTGGAAGGATGCGACGACCCCATTGATGTCGACGCGCGGATGTCCATTCCGCTGCGACTTCTGCCACAAGTCAGTGTTCGGCGACCTCTTCAGCGCGAGACCCGTCGATTCCGTGGTCGCTGAGATGAGGGAGATCGCCGAGCTCGGGTACGACCACATCTGGATGTCGGACGATCTCTTCACGCTGAACTACAGGCGAACTTTCGAGCTCGCCCAGGCGATCGAGGCAGCGCACCTGCCCCTCACCTGGGAATGCCTGAGCAGGGTGACGCACGTCGACCAGGTGCTCTTTGAGCAGATGCACCGCGCAGGTTGCAAACGCATCTTCTTCGGGATCGAGTCGGGCGATGAGGGGGTGCTCAAGCAGATGAAGAAAGGCATCACACCCGACCAGGCTCGAAAAGCTGTGGAGGCGTGCGTCGCGGCAGGCATCAAGGCGGCCGGCTTCTTCATGGTCGGCTACCTCGGCGAGACGACTGACTCGCTCATCAAGAGCATCAATTTCTCAAGCAGCCTGCCGCTCGACTATGTCAGCTACACGATCGCGTACCCGCTGCCTGGGACAGGCTTCTACGAACGGGTGCGCGAGCGCCGGCAGCACGGGGAGTGGCACAAGGTCCGTCACAACCGGCTGCTGTTCAACACCGATTTCTCAGAACACAAGCTGCGCGCCGCAATCCTGAAAGGCGCCATCCAGCACAAGCTGAACAGGATGCACCTGCGACCGGCCTCCAGGGCTTTTGAGCTCGCTACCAACCCCCTCATTCGGGTGCTCAGGTAGCGATGGCGGGGCTCGGATGAGCGGCGTCTGGCTGGTCTTTCCTTTCATCGGCGCGATCAGGCTCAGCACTGTGCTCGCGTTCATCGCCACCCTGGCGATCGTGGCGTGGTTCCGACGCTCGCTGCTTCTCGCATTTGTTGTCGGTATGGCCTGGGTGAGCGCGTTCGAGATCGTGTACCAGGCCGTCGGCACCATCTATGGACGGCACGATGCCCTTCACCTTTTCTATCTGACCTTCAGCATGTCGGGCTGGGTTGTGGCCGCGCACGTGGCGGGAGTTCGGCCTCACCCGGGATTGCTGCTCGCCTGGTGCCTGGTGTTCCTCGGATGGATCGCGTCGGGGTTCCAACCAAACCTTTTCGATCACCCCGGTACGTTCTCCCTTGTGCAGGAGGCTTTCAACATGGCGACGAAGGAAGGCCTTGCCGCCATCTATGTCATCGGTGCGCTGGCACCGTTCCGTCTCGCGGCACGGGCTCCTGCGCTCAAACGCCCTTCAGCTGTGACGCCGCCGCCGGCGGCGGAGATTCGGTAAGCACTTGACCCATCCCATGCTCAGTGGACACCCAGCCTTCGACGACGTGGCCGCCGAGTATGACCTTCGCGAAGCAGACAACCCGATCATGCAGCTGATGCGCAGGCGCTCTCTGGCTACGCTGGAGAGCACGTTTTCGCAGGGCACGACGCTTCTTGACATCGGCTGCGGCACCGGAACCGAGGCGATCTGGCTGGCCAAACGAGGACGGACGATCTTCGCGGTGGATCCCAGCCCACAGATGCTGAAAGTCCTTGCTGAGCGAGCCGATTCAGCCGGGCTCATTGTTTCGTCGAGACTTCTGCGCGCCACTCATCTCTCGAGGTTGGTCGAGGAGCGAGGCGAAGCGTCGTTTGACGGCGCCTATTCGTCCTTCGGCGCGCTCAACACCGAGCATTCTCTCGAACCGCCGGTGGCTGCGCTTTCACGCCTCGTCCGGCCAGGCGGGAGGATCGTCCTAAGCGTGATGAACCGCTGGTGTGTCGCCGAGATGGGTTTGCTGCTAGCCGGCGGCCGGGCCCGCCATGCACTGAGGCGATCCCGGACGTCAATCAGCGTGCCAGTCGGCTCCAATTTTGCCGAGGTCAGGTATCCATCCTGGCGCCAGTTGCGCAGCGCTCTTCAGGAACAGTTCCGGATTGTGAGCCTGCAAGCCCTGCCACTTCTCCTGGTTCCTTACGCATGGCCGGCGTTGGCCTCTCACGTCCGAACCTTCCGAGCGCTATGCCGCCTTGACGCGCTTCTCGCATCGCACAGGCCTTTCAGTTGGCTCGGAGACCACCTGTTGGTAGTCGCAGAACGCCGCCGCTGAAGAATTCGGCGCCGTTCGGCCGGTTACGCTAGTCGCCGATGAACGTGGATGCGGAAGGATATGGATTCCCGGAACACCAGCAGACGCTGGCGCGGTTGATGGACGACATTCGAGTCCTGTCGCCCGCAGGAGTGGAAAGGGTCGCGCGAGGCTGGGATGAGCACGTCGGCACCAAAGGGCTTCAGGCGTTCCACGATGCTGAGCGGGCGGCGACGCACGCTATCGAGCAGGCCGACCGGGGCCCCGCCTGGGACCTGGTGAGGAGCTCGTTGTTTGGCCTGACAGAATCGGGCAACGCGCTGGTGTCATGGAAGGCCGAGCACGGCGAGATCGGCCACAAGGCGGAGAGGGCAGCATTCGCAGCGGCGCTCGGCCTCGTCGCCGGCAACCTCATCACCAAAGAACAGGCAGCCCTTCTCAAGGCGCCTCTGGCCGAAGCCCTGCCCTGGCTCAAGTCCGAGTAGGCGCACCACCCGAAGCAGACCTATGACGTCGCGGCTGTAATCAGCTCCATAAGGTCGACGTCAGTGTCCGCCAGCGCTTTCTCGTCTAGCTTTCGCCGGCTCTCGATAAGCTTGCCGCCAGCCTCGTTGGTCTTTTTGTCGTTCATCGAAAGGACAGCGTCGACGAGACCATCTCGGAGGTAGAAGACCGAGAACGCGAGGCCATCGCGATCACCACGCCACACCGCGCGGTCGTCGCCTGAAGCATGGCCCCTGTACTCCAGGCTCACGTCGTATTGGTCAGACCAGAAATATGGAATCTTGGTGTAAGGGGTGTGCCCGCCGACGATGGCGGCGGCAACGCCACGGCCCTGGTTCTTGGCGACCTCCCAGTGTTCGACGCGTATGCCGCGACCGAGCACCGGATGAGGGTGGAAAGCGATGTCCCCGGCGCAGTACACAGCCTCGACTGCGCGCAGGCTCTCGTCGAGGCTGACCCCACCACCCTCGATCGGCAGACCCAGCGCTTTGGGAATGTCGAGGTTGGGGTCAATGCCGACTGCTAGGACGACCATGTCGACCTCTTCGCGCCGGCCGTCGGAAAGGGTTACTCCCTCAACATTCTTTCCCTTCGTATGCCATTGCTCGACCTTCGTGCCGGTGCGGACGTCGACTCCCTTCGAGCTGTGGATCGACTTATAGATCTCACCCACCTCTTGGCCCAGCGCCCGGGAAAGAGGCACTGCCGACGCCTCCACCATCAGGACCTCCTTGCCGAGCTGGCGAGCCGAGGCGCCCACCTCGGCGCCTATGAAGCCTGCTCCGATGAGAAGGACGCGTGAGCTCCCCTTAAGCACTTTGCGGATCCCCTGGCTGTCGCTGAGCGAGCGGAGTGTGAGGACGTTGTCCGAATGCGGCACGCCTGGAAGCCACCGCGGCGTGCCGCCAAGGCCCAGCACAAGCACATCGAAGCTGACCTCTCCGCCGTCCTCAAGGGCAAGGCGCCGGTCGGCAAGGGATCCGCCGACCACCTGTTGATTGAGCCGAAGCTCGACCTTCTCTTTCGCATAGTCGTCCGCGGCGTGGAGGAAAACCTTCGGGAGCTCGACCTCGCCACGCAAGAACTCCTTGGACAGGTAGGGACGGTCGTACGGTCGATTGTGGTCGGCGCTGAGGATCACGACCTCGCCGTCGAAGCCCTTCTTGCGCAGCGCAAACGCAGCGGCATCGCCGGCCCCGCCTCCACCAACGATGACTACTCGTTTCACAGCCACGACCCTCCCCAGTGTAAGTCGGTAGGTGACGGTGATAAAAGTTAGAGGCCGGGCCCTTGCGGACCCGGCCTCGCGAGAGGAAGGAAGGGATTTTCAGGAATGCTCGAGGAATACGAAAGCGTCGGCTCGAAGCTCGATCGGGATGATGCTTATCGACCTGTGGGTTACCGCTTCGTGGCGCTCCCCTGTCGGACGGCCCGACCCGGCCCGCCCGCGTCGGGCGGGCACGGGCGCAGCCACCACCCCATCGAGCTTGCGTCGCAGCTGGAACTCGAGCAGCCTGTCAAAATCGTCCATCTGTAGCAGAAACGCCTCCCACAAGTGGACTACCCATAACCTTCGGCGATTTGTGTGGAGGCCTCGTGGTGTGCTCAAGCGCCGCCGAACACCGAGCTGAGTGACGGGACCGGCAGGGCGAAAACGGCCCGGGCCCCGGCGGAAGCTAGGCAGCGCGCTGGCTTGGCTGAACGGCTTGAGCTTGCTGATCGACCGCAACTTGCAGTCTCCCCTGGAACGGGGCCCCATAGGCGCGAGCGTCGATCATGTCGTGCGCGAGCTTGACCATCTCCAGGCGCCTGCGTCCAGGGCCCAGCACCTTGATGGCAAGGACCACGAACGGCCTCATGCTCACCATGTCGTTCGTGATCAGTAGGGCCCTACGCGCATCCATCTCGACTAGAGAACGCGGCTCTACCGTGGAGTACCGCAGGCGCTTTGGGATCTTGAAAAACGTGCCACCAATGGGGTAGAAGGCCCTCATTCAATTGAGGAGAGATCGGGGTCCTTCGGTCAGGCGACTGGCTGAAAAGGTCCCCAATCGTTGATGGCCTTCGCCTGCCGGAGCAGAGAGCGCTTGCGGCTCCACAAGCGCTCGATGAGGTCTCTTCGGGTCGCATCGCCGCCGACGCAGATACCGATCTGGGCCAGGGCCACCTTGGTGGATGGAGCCAAGAAGTCCTCCTCCAGGGCCGGCCTCGCCAGCTCGGAGAGAATGCGATCGACGCGCCTCAGCTCAAAGAAGCGTGAGCCGTGTAGCTCGTAGTGATCCTGGCTCATTAACCTATCTCCATGCGAAGTTCCTGGGAGCCCCACTGAAGCGACCAGCAGTAGCCCCTCACACTCAAAAACGCAGCGAGGAGGGCGAGTAACCACCTCGGCTTGCAGCCCCCTCAAACACGTCTTCAACTGTTCGGTACAATCGCCAAGAGGCTGCTGCTTGTGGAGACGGTGAGCGAGATGGAAGCCGATTTCTGGGAGCAGTTCGAAACCTTCCAGTCTGTTTCGCTCGAGCTGGCGGGCTTCCGGGAGCTCGAGCAGGTCGCAGAGCGTGCCCTCGAGCTTGCCCTCGACCTGACCAAGTCCACCACTGCCTTCATCGCGTTGGTCGACGAGACAGGTGCCCGACAGCAGGTGTACTCGCGCTCCGTGAGTCCAGCTGAGAAGGTGGCTGACGACGAGATCGAGAGGATGTTCGAGAAGGCGAAGCGCTTGACCGAGCCGGTTGAGGCCTCCTCGTTTTGCGGCCAGACTCTTCAGGCGGGTGGCAGGGCGATAGGGGTGATCGGAGTCGTCAAGCAGTCGGGCTACACAGCAGTCCAACGCCGCGCTTTCTCGCTGTTCGCAAATCAGCTGGCAGCCGCGATCGAGATCGCCCGCCTGCATCAGCGCCGGCAAGAGATGGTCGACGCCCTGATCAACCTGCGAGCTGAGCTGGACCGGAGCGAGGAGCAGCGGCTGCTCAATGAGGAGCGCGCTGTCAGCGCCGCGCGCCTTGAACGAGCGCATGAGCTGGCTGTCGAGGCCCTCCTGGCAGTGTCGGTTCACGCCGGATTGGGGCAGAACCTGACCGACTTCTACCGGCGCCTTACGGGAACCGTAGCCCAGCTCGTCGGCGCCGAAAGGGTTCTGTTCTGGCAGGTCAATGACAACCAGACGCTGACCCCGATACCAGGCGCCCATGGAATTGACGCCGAATTCCTCGCTCGTCTCGGGCCGGCGCCATGCGCACCGGAGCGGGACGACCTGACGAGCCGCGTCGTCTACAAAGACTTCATCTACCGCGCTTCTCGCGCCGAAGCCGACCCCGAATCCACTCGCGTCCTTGACGCCCTTGGCGTCTCCACCGCAATCAGCGTGCCGTGGCGTGCAGGTGATCACCGCCTGGGCCTTGTCGCCGCCTACGACTCTGTTCAGCCCGAAGGCTTTTCCAGGGAGGACACATGGGTGCTCCACAAGGCTGGGTTGGCGGCCGGCCTGGTGTGGCAGCTCAGGCAGGCTGAGACGGACCTGAAGAAGACTGTGGAGCGGTTGCAAAAAGTGGACTCAGCTCGTCAGCTCCTGCTCAAGAACTCGTCCGACGCCGCTGACAAGATCCGGCGCCGGTTCGCCACAGAGCTTCACGACGACGCTCTTCAGAAGCTCACCGCCGCGGAGCTGCACCTTGGGCGGGTCAGCCCGAACAATCTCAAGCCAATCGACGATGCCCAGGGACTTCTCCTGCAAGCAGAGGACGCCCTGCGCAAGCTGCTCTTCGAGGTGAGCCCGCCCTCGCTGGAGCTGCCTGGAGGATTTGAAGAAACCATCCGGGACCGCCTGCAGATGCTTCGATCGCTGACCGGAATTCAAGCCGAAGCGGTGCTGGACCTCCCCGACGATATCGCTTACGAGCTCAAGTCAATGGTTTTCAGGCAGGTGGCCGAAGCCGTCACCAACGTTGAGAAGCACTCAAGGGCAACCCGCGTTGACGTGACGGTGAAGTCGCTCGATGGCGGGATCTACGGGTTGATCGAGGACAACGGGCGGGGGTTCGTCGTGGCCGAACGCGACCACCTGCCGGGACATGTTGGCCTCCTTTCGCTCAACGAGCGCGCGCTGCTCGCTGGTGGGTGGTGCAAGATTTCGAGCGAACCGGGGACCGGCAGCCGTGTAGAGTTCTGGATTCCTACGCCGAGGTGAGCGAAAAACCTATCCGCGTCCTGATCGTCGAGGACCACCAGGTGGTCGCTGAGGGCCTTGGCGCTCTCCTGAACGACCAGCCCGACATGACGGTGGTCGGCAACGTTGGGTCGGTCGGCGAATCAATCGCACTGGCTGCCGAGATCAGCCCTGATGTGGTGCTCCTGGACTTTCGCCTGACCGATGGAACCGGCGCGGACGCTGGAGCCGGCATCCGCCAGATCCGCCCCGAGACCAAGCTCATCTTCCTGACCCGGGAGGACAGCGACGCTGCCCGCTTCGCCGCTCTCGAGTCAGGCGCCAGCGCCTTCATCCACAAATCCCGGGCGGCTTCGGAGGTTGTCGACGCGATCCGTGTGGTGGCGGCAGGCGGCACGTTGATTACCCCCCGCACAATCGCTGCTTTGCTCAACAAGCGCCGTTCGATGGACGCTCAGCTGGACAGCTTGACCCCGCGCGAGAAGGAGGTCCTCCGCCTGATGGCCGGGGGCGTGTCCAGCCGGGACATCGCGAGCACGCTGGGGATCAGCTACACCACGGTTCGCACGCACATCCGCAGCCTCGGCTCCAAGCTGGGAGTGCATTCCAAGCTGCAGGCAATCGTCAAAGCTCGAGAGCTCGCCCTGGTCGAGTGACGATCTAGGAGCCGGCGACTCGGCGCCTGACCCCTCCGCCTCGCGGGAGCAGCCTGAAAGGAGCCCGTTCGGTCACCATGTCCCGGCGCGCAGCCTTCCGGCTCCGCTTGTTCTCATAGAGGTCCAGGTCGGCGTTCTGGTAGACGGTCTGCCAGTCCTGGCCTGGCCGCCAGGCCGCAATGCCGATGCTCACCCCGACGGCATCGGTGGATTTCGCGCCAAGGCTCATCTCGCGCACCGCGGCCACAAGGCGGGCCCCCACCTCGCGACCTCTCTCGAGATCGGTTTCGGGCATCGCGACGGCGAACTCGTCTCCGCCGATGCGAGCGCAGAGGTCGGACGCGCGAACGACTCTCAACAGCTGCTGCGCGACAAGGCGCAGAGCTGCGTCGCCGCCGCGGTGTCCCTGGCGGTCATTGATGCGCTTCAAATTGTCGAGGTCGACCATCATCATCGTCAGGCGCCTTTCATGACGCTCTGCAAGAGCCACCTCCCGCTCCATCACACGCTCAAACTCGCGGCGGTTCGCCAAGCCTGTCAGGTGATCGGTGCGCGACTCGTTGGAGAACTGGCGCGCTCGGTCAAGGACGACAGCCACCTGGTCGGCGACCGCTGCCATGAACAGGAAGTCCGACGGGCCGAACACGCGCTGCATCTGGGTTCCGACACTCATCACGCCCACAGTTCGCCCTTTCACGCGGAGCTGTGCGCGGAGAGCAGTCCATTGGCCGCCGACGACCCCATCCACGCGCGACTCCGATCGGCCGTTGGCCGATACTGTCGCCTTCGCCCGTGGGCCTGCCTGGATGCGGAACTCCTCGATCTGGTCGGCTTCGAGCCCGACTGTGTGAACCAGCTTGTAGGAAGCGCGTTCACGCAGCCAGACTCCCCCGGCGTTGAGCCGAAGCGCTGTCAGCGATTCGATAAGGGCAACCTCAGCGCTCTCCACCAGGTCGAGGGAGCGCACCATGGCCGTCACTATTGCAGCGAGCCCGTAGAGCTCGCTCTCCCTGGCTCGATGCTCAGAGTCGAGGTGGTCGAGGTAGCCCTGGGCGATGCAGGTGGTCAGCCGTTCCACCACGTCCTCCAGACGTCGCTGTGCAAGCGCGACGATCTCGTCCCGTCGCTGGCTGGCCCCGAGAGGGCCCAAGAGAAGCTCGATCGTGGCTCTCCTGTAAATCGACACGACCTCGATCAACGCGGCAAGGGGTACTCCCTGGGCCGCTCGCAGCCGACCTTGCTCTCGAGCCTGCTGCTCGACTCGTGCCCACGGCGTGTCCACGTCAGACCGCAACGAGAGGAGCAGGACGTCTATGTAGTTGACCGAGGTCGCGAGCAAGTCCTCTCCCGCCTGTTCGCTCAGCCGTGGGAGCTCTGGCGAGCGCGCACGGACCACGGCGAGTGCTTTCTTGCCACTCTCGAGAGTGTCGGCGGCGAGGCCGATGGCCAGCGCATTGAGCACGTCCCCGGGGTAGTCTGCAGTGGACCCGGAGCTTGATTTCATCCCACTAGTTCAACGTTCTCGACGCTTGCGCCTACTTGAATTGATTTGAATTCAGGAATACCTCAATTGTGCGAGTCAAAACCACACAACCGTACGGCGACCGAAAGGGGGTCATTGCACGACAGTTGAGGCATTCATTGGTGAAGCCAGCAAGGGGTGAAAAAAACTCGCATGGCGCAGACGGTCTTGGCCAGCGCTGATTTAGCGGATGCAAGCAAGGTTTAACAAGTTCGGCCAGCAGCTACCTGACACCGGTCGGGGTTGCGGGTGCGAACTGTGTGCGAGGTCGAACGCGCCCCGCTACGAGCGCCGCAGTGACGCTCGAAGCGCAGGCCCATGGGGACCTCTTCGTCGCCGCCTGGTGCAGCTGATCCGAAGCCTGAGCCCCGACCGACCACAGGCGGCGTAGAACCAGGAGCTCGCCGGGGAGGAGAACTTCCCGTCCCCACCCGGCGACCACGACGCGGTGGCCCCGAAGGACGAGCCGCCCTCCCCGCGGAGCGGGGAGAGGTTGGTCCGGCTCTTGGCCGGACCTAAGCGCCGGCCCTAGTGAGTTCCCGGCAGGTAGTACGCGTACTTACCGCCGACCCACCTTGCCACCAGGCCGGGAGGTCTCGCGTACCACTCGTTCTTCAACTTCAACATCGGCAGAGCAGCCTGCATGAAGTTGTGCCACACGGGAGCCGCGGTGAAGAAGCTGTCGGAACCTTGCGTCATCTTCTGGCGCCAATCGGGGTTGCCGACCCACACTGCGGTCACGAGATGCGGCGTGAACCCGATCGTCCAGGCGTCTGCAAACTGGTCAGTCGTACCAGTCTTGACAGCGACCCTGTGACCGGCGAGCGTCAGGATCGATCCCATACCGAAGATCATCTTGCGGTTGGAGTCGTCCGACATGATCTGTCCCATGATGAAGGCCACTCGGGGATCGAGGACCTTCTTGGCGCCCGCGCCGGCCTTGTGCTCGTCAAGGATCGCGCCCGCCTTCATGACCTTCGCGATCACATAAGGCGGCCGGAGGATGCCTTTGGCGGCAAGGACCGACGCGCCCGTTGCCATCTGCAAGGGAGTCTCGCCATATCCACCGAGTGTCAGGGATGGACCAAACGTGTTGACCTTGTCCGCGCTTGTAAAGATCGGGTTACCCCTGGAGTCGTAGTGCTGCTGCCATGGCGGCGCGCCCATCTTCCTCGCCATGTCGACCACGGCCGCCACGCCGATGCCCAGCTCCACCTTGACCGCCGGGATGTTCAACGAGTTCGCCATCGCCTGCTGCAGCTGGAGCGTGCCGTGAAGGCGGCCGTCGTAGTTCCTCGGCGAGTAAAACTCCCCTGAGACCGGGTCGCGGTAGCCGACCGGAGAGTCGGCGATCATCGTCGTCATCGAGTACTTTCCGCTGGCGATCGCGGCTGTGTACGTGAAGATCTTCATCGACGACCCTGGATTACGCGGAGGCCAGACGGCAAGGTTGTACTGGCCGCCGTTGGCTTTCGGGTTGGCCGAGCCGACCATCGCGACGATGGCTCCCGACGTCGGGTCGATGGATACGAGCGCACCCTGGCTGACGCGACGCGCGGCCAAGGACTTGATGGTGTTGGTGACGGACTTCTGGGCGAGGTTCTGCAGGTTCCAGTTGAGAGTGGTGGTTACTTTCAGGCCGCCCGTGTACGTGGCATCGGCTCCGTACTTGGTCACCAGCTGCCCGGTCACATAGCGCACGAACGCCGGCGCGAGAATCTTATTGATAGGCGTGTACATGTGAACCGGCGGCGAGATGTCCTCGACGAACGCCTGCGCTGCCTGCAGCGCTGTGATCTTCTCGTCGCGGACCATCGCCTGCAACACGTCGCGCTGCCGGTTCTTGGCGGATTTCCAATCCAAAAGCGGGTTGTAGACAGATGGCCCGCGGATCAAGCCCGCAAGCATCGTGGCCTGCGCCAGATCGAGATCCTTGGTCGCTTTGTGATAGTAGATTTGCGAGGCCGCAGCGCTGCCCCAGGCGCTGTTGCCGAAGAACGCGCTATTCAGATACATCTCGAGAATCTCGTCCTTCGAATAGCGCCGCTCGATCTCAAACGCGAGCAACGCCTCGCGGAACTTGCGATCGAGAGTCGGCTCATTGCCGACCAAGCGGATCTTCACCAGCTGTTGGGTGATGGTCGATGCGCCCTGCACCGTTCCCTTGGCACGCCAGTCGATTACCGCTGCGCGAGCCACGCCTCCGGGGTCGACCCCTGGCTCGTTGTAGAAGTTCTTGTCCTCTATGCTCAACACCGCCTCGGGAAGCAACGTTCCCATTGCCTGCATCGCCTCGTAGTAGTGCTGATAGCCGGGCGGATGCAGATCGGCAAGCACGGTCTTGCCGTCTGCTGCGTAAAGGATCGTGTCCTCGGGTATCGGTGCCGTCACCGCGGTCGCGTCAGGGAGCCTGTCTGCGAATACCGCGTAGTCCGGTGAGGTGTAAATAAGGCTCGGGATCGCGATGGCGCACAACAGGAACAGGCGGAAAATCCACCCTGCCGGTCGCAGGATCTGCGCCTTGCGGCGCGCTCCGCGGGCACTCGCACGCCGCCGGAAGCCGGTACGGCTACGAGGCCAGGCGGTCTGCGTGCTCTGGGCCACTCTGATCTTCCTTCTCATCGGTTGTGTCAGCCGACCCGAACCGGCCGAGCGACTGCGCTATGCGAAGCGCCTGAAGATCGATCACCTGGGCGGGTTTCGCCGCCATCGGCGCAAGGCGCTGCTCTGCATCTACCACTCCGTTGAGGATCGCTGCGACCCTCAGGGCGAGCTTGTTGACCTCAGGTGCCGAGCCGGCGAACCGGGTCCGAGCGCCCGATTCAAGCTCTCGGGCTGTCTCGCGGACTGATTCAAGCCAAACCTTGGTCTCGACTCGGCCCACCGCGGCCGCCAACGCGAGCCTTTCCTCGGCTCGCGGGAGACCCACGTCTCGAGCCCAGATCAAGAACTGGACGGACCAGGTCGCGGCTGCGACTCCAGCGACCGCGGTGGCGGCGGCCAGTCTCCCGTTCAGCTCATCGATGGCAGTCGACCCGAGCGGCAAAAGGACCGGAGCCGGAGAGGCCTTCGGGAACTCCATCCAGTCGCGCAATCGGACCGCTGGCTGCCAGCCCCGGCCCTGGCGATGGGTCGATATCAGCGCGAGAGCAAGCAGGTCTGCTCCGAACAGGGTGACCACGGCATTGGCGATTCCGAAGCGGTTGGCCGACAGGAGGTCAAGAACGCTTGCACCCACCAGGCCGAGGAGCGTGCTGAGGATCTGACCCGCCGCCCAGTTGACGGAATCGGTCAGCTCGCGCACCTGCGGCTGGCTTATGGTCGCGAGCCCCAGCCAGCAGACGAAAATCAGGGCGACCCAGAGAGCGATCTCGAACCAGCGTGGTATCGAGCGCCGAACTGACGGCGCGAATGTCGCCGCCACCATTCCGGTGCACAGCGCGATCGAGAATTGCAGCCCTAGCGGTGCTCCCACGCCTACACAACGCGTCTGGGATCACAAGTATTGGTCATACAAATGAGGGGGTCAGCGCGGTAGCCGGCCAGTCGATTTGAAAGGGCCAATCGCCACAATCGCCTTTTAATGCGTTGTATTGAGTGGCAAGGACGCTGACCCGCTCAGCGTCCAAGCCCTTTCTTGGGGGTTCCATGGCAGTACTTCTGATCATCCTGTGCATCACGTTCGGGCTCGCGATCAGGGCGGGAGTCTGGAGGGGCAACTTGAGCCCGGCCAGCTCAGAAGCCACGGACGAGACGGGTCTTGTCGACACCTGCGCGCGCACCTTCACGCTCGTCCTGATGTCGCTCCTCGGCCTCTTCGCATTGGGAGTCACATACGGCAACGTCCTGGGCGCCGGCCCACCTTAATCGACCTTCGCCCGACGAGACCATCGGTAGCGAGGCGTCGGTCGGCGTTGTAGGAAGTAGGAAGCAGCCCACCTGCCCCGGGCTGCTTCTTTAATTTCACGGCAGCGATCTCAGACCGAGCCGAGGGGAAGATGCGAATTACGGAAATATCTGAGGAGGCGCGATGAATCGCCTCAACGATGAGATCGGCGGACTGGCTCTCGATTTGACGTGGAGCCTGTGGGCAGAGCTCGGACTGGAAGGCCGGCTCAGGCGGCACGATTGGCAGGCGATCGACCTCGAGCCGCTCATCATCTTCACCGCCTACATCGGGAACATTGACAGCCGCCTGCGAGCCAACTCGATGGACTGGTGCATCGCCAACACGCGTTTTGCGTCGGCGTTTCGCCTGCGCAACCTTGCCGAGCAAGCGAGCGCTGTCACGCGCCAGGCCTTTGGCCGATATGCCGCGACTGTCAGAGCGCACGCCAAAGTGCCTTGGCCGAGCCTGGGCGATCCTCTGGCCATGTGGACCTCCGAGCGTGTCGGCGAGCCGGATCTCCGCCGTCCTTCCCTGATCCAGCTTCGGCTGCGCGCCCTGGTCGGAGTGTCAGCGCGGGCGGAGATCCTAAAACTGATGCTTGCGGATCCCGAACGAGGCCAGGCCGCGTCTACGCTCGCCGATGCGGCAGGCTATGGCAAGGGAAGCGTCGCCCAAGCCCTTGACATGCTGACGATGGCCGGCATCGTCCAGGTTCAACCCACCGCGAACAGGTTGGTCTATCGGCTGTCCCGACCAGCGGAGCTTGTGGACATCTTGCAATGGCTGCCCTCAGCCTTCCCAGACTGGGCGCCGATCTTTCGCATAATCGAAGCGGTGTCCGAATTCGCCCGCGTTTCTTCGACCACTCCCCTTTCACGGGCGGCCGACGTTCAAAACACTCTGAAGCTCATCGAGCCGGACCTTCAGCGCCTGAGGATCGCGGATCAAGTCCCTCGGGCAACGGGCTCTGCTTCGGTCACCGAGTTCGAGCACTGGGCGCTCAAGTTCCTCGCAGACCACTGCGGACGGGGAGAAGGCATCCCAACCGCCAGAGAGGAGACGTACACGGTTCACCACCTGTCGTTTGGGGGCTGGATGGCGACAGTCAGTCAGAGGGGACAAGAGCCTGTACGGCTCGAACCTGATGAGGCCGCCTCAATACAGGAGGACGGAGAGCCATCGTCAGGCCAGATTGACGAACGAGTCGGCGCACGAGAATTGGCGCACGCCATATTTCGCGATGTGCTCGCCAGGTCTCATTTCAAGCTGAATGAAGCTAAGCCCATGGATGCTGTGGCTCAGCTGATCAGCGGAGAGTTCGCCGTGGAGCTGCTTCGTCCGATGCGACCCGGTCAGGAAGCCACATTCAGCGCGGAATTCGTCACTCGTTGGCTTGAAAACCGGCGCCAAAGATTCGCATCCACCGCGTAAGAGGTCTGGCTAGGAAGCCTTCTGGGGGTACCAGAACGGAACTGTGGAGAGGGCTTCATCGCTGTCCACATCCGGCCTCGCCCCCGTGCTCAGTACGTACTGCCACACATCGAAGTTGCCTGCGCAGCCAGGCTGGTGGGGTGAGAACTCGGGAGCCGTTGATTTCTTCCACCGTCCGACCAGCGAAGGCTGGAAGGTCCAGAGGAACGAGTCAACAGCCACCTCTGGGCGCTCCTGGACTGCGCGACACCAGGCGTTTGCAAACTCGGTTCCCGCCGTCCCGTTGCCGTAGAAGAGGGGGACGTAGTTGGCCATCATGATGCCGTCGTACCAGCCTTCAACGAAGCCGGCGTCGACCCTTGCTGCACCAGGGCATTGTTCCCCGTATGGCTCGATGTCTATCGCGATGACCTTGCCCTGCGGGATGCCGAGACTCACCGCCGCGGCAGTCGCTTCGGCCGCGTACTGGCGCCCGACCTTATACGTCCGCACAGCGTTGCAGTCGTAGTCGTTGTAGATCGGAAGGATTCCAAGGTTGCGGTAGGCGGCCGCCGCGATCTCCGTTGAGCTGAGCCCTCCGCAGTTGTAGGTCCGAGTCATGTACCGGCCCCAGAAGTCAGGGGTGCCGTAGTAACGCTTGACCTGGGCGTAAAGCCCGCTGGCGCCAGTGGCGTCGCCGGTGATCGCCTTGCACGAGTCCACTCCCCAAAGGAGCCTGGTCGGCTGCACTGCGGCTGACAGTGCCTGGACGTCTCCAAATGCTGAATGCGATTGTGCCGTGCGCATCAGCTGGACTGAAGCCGTGGTGCCGTCGACCAACGCCGGGGGAGTGCCGATGACCGCCGTGAACCATGGGAGCGTTCCGCCCGCAGGAATGTAGACCCGGGCAGTGCACGTGGCGCCCTTCTTGCAGGCGTCACTCACCAGGCTGCCAGCTTCGTCATAGATCCCGATGCTCCAGGGTGTGTTGGTCAAGTCCGCGTTGGCCGAAGCCTTCATCAAGACCGTGCCCCCTCCACGTGGAAACGTTGTGTTGGCGGCCAGCGAGACTCCCAGCCAGGTCGCTGTGATCGGCGCTGACTGCGCCTGGATCGCGGGCGGCGGCAGGGATTCCGACGAGCCAGAGAGATAGGCGACGATCGAGCTTCTTCCAGAGACCGATTTGGTAAGTGTCGTGCTGCAGGTGGTGCCCTGGCTGCAGAAGGTGAGTCGCGATCCGGAGGCCTGGTCGTAAAGGCCCAGCAGATAGCCCGCGTTGCCGAAATCAGCCGTGGTCGTCGCAGTGAGCGTGACGGGCTGGCCCGGACCAACTATCGATGACGAGGTTGCGGCGAGTGTCACGCCAAGCCAGGCGACTGTCACGGGACTTGAGGTTGCGACGGAGTCCACAGGCTGCGTTGCGCTCGGTTGTGCGATGAAAGCGCTGAACGTGTGCGCGCCCGAGACGGCGGTATAAGCCACCTGGCATTGGCTCGCCTGCATGCACGCTCCCACCAGTGTGGAAGTGGTCTGATCGAAGATCTCGATGCCATATGGCGTGCCGCTCACGGTGCCGTTGGAGGTTGCAGTAAGGAGGGTGCTCTTGCCCGGCTGCAGGGAGGATACGTCCGAGCTAAGGCCGATGAGGCGTTGTGCGCTGGCCACCGACAGCGTCGATGCGGGAACGCTCGGTGTGACCTGCAGGGGAAGGCGCGTCGTACCGAATCTGCCGTTGGGTCCGGAAGGCCCGGACGCCGTCAGCACCTCATTGTTGCAAGAGGCGGGGGTGCTTGGGCCTTGTTTGCCAGGGACGGCAGGACAACGCCCGGTGCCGGTGGGGATCGACGATATCCCCGGCGCGGGCTTGGCTGAAGTCTCCGAGACGTGGCAGGTGACCTGCGGACCCGAGTCAGGGCATTGCTTCTTCCCCGCAGGCAGCTTGACCTTGGGTGTCTGATCAACGAGGGCCGCCTTCGATGCCGGCTTGCAGTTGTTACGGAGAGAAGTACCGAGGCCTGTGCTGATGCTGCAGCTCCAGCCATCGGGCACGGCGGCGGTTGCGCCGTTCTGGGCGATCGTCACAGCGGGGGCGGCCGCGAAAGCAACCAGGCTGAGCTGGCTGCACGCGACTAGACCAGCCAGCGCGAGACGCGCCCTCGGTCGCGATCGCAAGACACGCATGAACCGGTGTAGAGAGTTCAGATCCGCTTCCTTCCCTTCGCTGCCCTGCCGGGGCTGGCTCGAGTGCGGTCAAACCGAGACCGCGTGATTCGGAAGCTACCCGCGGGGGTCGGTCCAACCTCCCGCGATGCGGTTAATAAGGCTCAACTAATGTCAAGTAGGCCAAATACGACGTGAATACGCCCTTTTGAGGCCTACCGCGCATGCAACATGAGCGTTCGCCCACGTATATGCCGCTGATTGGGCTGTTCTTAGCCCGTTGCCTCGCGGTCGCGTTGGCCTGGAATGGCCGCCAGGTCGCGAATGTCCTGTACCTGGCGCGTGATCCAGCGCGCAATGTCGTTGGTTCTGACGACGTCCCGGGCCCCCTCGTGGCGCCGGCGCCGGTCCTCGGCGGCCATCACGAGGCCTTCGTGCAGAGCCTCTGCGGTGGCTTCGATGTCAAACGGGTTGATCGACAGGACATACGGCTGCAGCTCCTCGTGAGCGCCGGCATTTTCGGAGAGCACTATCACGCCCTCCGATCGGTTGACAAGAGCGCCCTCCTTGACAACGAGGTTCAACCCGTCATAGACGGGATTGACCAGAAGGACGTCGAAGTTGCGCAATGCAGCCATCGCCTTGCGGACGCTCTCACCAAACTCGAGCCGGATGGGCAGCCATCCCTCCCCACCGTACTGGCGGTTGATCCGAACCACGACTTGCCTCACCTTGCGCATGTAAGTGCGGTAGGCGGTGACGTCCTGGCGCGAGGGCTGCAGGAAAGCCCAGAACTGGACTTCGCCCTTTAGCTCGGGGTGTTGACTCAAAAGCTTCTCGTAGGCGAGGAAGCCGCGAACGATGTTCTTGGAAGGGTCGGTTCGATCGACGCGGGCGATCAGGTATTTCGGTCGCCAGTCTCGAAGCTTTCGCTCCTCCACCATTACGCCGTGCGAAAAAGCAAGTCGGGTGGTGGCGGCGACCTCGATTGAGATCGGGTAGTGGCGCGCGTAAACGATTCTCCCATCGAGGAGGACTGCACTCTCTTTCGTGTCCACCTGGAGCCCGAGGTTTTCCTCGCACGTCATGAGGAAGTTGCGGACGTCGAGGCTCGATTGGAAGCCGACGATGTCACAGCCGAGCAGGCCTCTGACGATAGCGTCGCGCATCCCCTTGGGGAGCACCTTCCAGTACTGAGGCGTCGGCCAAGGGATGTGAATGAAGTGCTGGATGATAGCGCCAGGCAGCTGGTCGCGGACCAACTGCGGGACGAGGTAGAGCTGGTAGTCGTGCACGAGGACCAGCGGCCGGTCTGGCAGCTGCCGCCCCACCTCGACGACCTTTTGTGCCACCTGCTCGTTGACCTTGACGTAGCCGTCCCTCCACGCCTTATGGATGCGGCCATTGATGATCGGCTGGTTGGCAAGGTCCCAGAGATAGTGCTGTACGAACCACAGCACCGGGTTGGAGATCACCGAGTAGTACATCTCGTACTGCTCCGGAGTTGGCGTCACGTAATGCAGCTGGGTCTGCGAGCTGATAAGCGGCGCTTTGCCGCTTGGCCCGTGCTCCCTAACCAACGCCCGCTCGGCTTCAGTTCGCGCGCAGGCCACCCAGTCGGCCTCCATCACTTCGGCCAGGGTCAGCAGGGCGGTGACCACGCCGCCGGCCCCCCTTGCAAAGCCACCCTCCGGCCTCGGTTCGTGCGGACCGCGGTTGCTCACCACGATGACCGAGTTGTGGGGAAGGGTGCGAGTCACATAGGCGCGCATCGATGCGCCTGGTCGCCGCCGCTCCACGCTTTGCATGAACGGGCTGTCGATCACCATTTCTGTGTTCACCTTCAAGGGGATGGGGACGGGGATGGTGCGATCGCGCCTGCGGGAGGCGGGGACGCTGGGGAAGGGGGCGGCGAGGGAGGCGGCGAGGGCGCCTCTGATGGCGAGGGAGCCTCTGAAGGCGAGGGGAGCGGCGACGGCGTTGCGCCGGGGGTTTCGCTCGGCGTAGCAGCCGGCGAGCCACTTGGCTTAGCAGTTGGCGTCGAGGATCCTGGCGTGCAGCCCTGAGTCCCGCTTAGAAATATCTCCTGGGCTTGCGCACCGCAGCCATGCACGATTCCAGGCGGTTGCTTGTACCAGCTCTGCATGCCCGCTGGAAGGGCGTTGACGAAGCGGGCCATGACCGTCGTACCGACGCTTTCGCCGAACGCGTGGATCAAGCCGCCACCGCCGTCCGGCGCCGTGTTTCCGACCCATACGCCGACCACGATGTCGGGGTTGTAAGCCATGATCCACGAGTCGGGGATGCCGCCTTTGCCGTTGTCGCTGGTGCCCGTCTTGCTCGCCATCTGCCGATTCCAGCCGAAGCTCCACTGGTTCTGATAGTTCTTGAGTACGTCGGTGATCAGGTATGCGGCGGCAGGGCTCAGGACGGCGGTGCCGCCCGGCTTCTGCGAGACGATGTTCTGGCCGGTTGAATCGTCGATCTCCTTGATGACATTCAAGTCCACGCGCTTGCCCTGGCCCGCGAAGACCTGGTAGCCCTGGACGTGTTGGAGCATCGTCACGTCACTGCCGCCTATCGCAGTCGAGAGGCCTGGGTCCAGGTGGCTGGTGATGCCCATCTGGCGGGCGAGCGAGATGACATTCGACATCCCCTCCATCTGGCCGACCTGGACGGCTGGGATGTTGCGTGACATGACCAGCGCACGCCGCGTTGTCATCTTGCCCATCGCCCCGTTGTCGAAGTCCATCGGCCGGTAGCCGTTGAAGTCGGTGGGCGTGTCGTTGAGCATCGTCGCGAGCGTGATCTTGTGATCGCGCAACGCCGCCTCGTACACGTAAGGCTTGAATGACGAGCCGGGCTGCCTCGGCGCGAGCACGACGTCGAATTGGCCGGCGATCTTGTCGCTGCCGTAGCCGGCGGACCCGACCCACGCCATAATCTCACCGGTCTTCGGGTCCGCCGCGAGAAGGGCCGAGTTGTTGACGTTGGCCCAGGCCAGGTCCTTCACGCCATTCTTGACCGCCTGGTCTGCGGACTGCTGGAGGGATAGGTCGAGCGTGGTGTGGACGACAAGGCCGCCCTGCTGGATCGCCGCCGAGCCGAAAGTCGACTCCAGCTTGGACAGGACATAGTCGACGAAATGCGGCGCCTTGCTCTGGCGCGCTGTTGGCTGGATCTTGAACTCGGACTTGACGTCCTCCGCCACCGCTTTGTCTGCGTCGGCGGCGCTGAGAGCGTTGGTGCCCACCATCCCCTGGAGCACGTACAGCTCGCGCTCGCGGGCCAAGTCGTAGTGCGTCTGAGGGTTGTACGCACTGGGCGCCTGGACCAAGCCTGCCAGGAACGCTGCCTGCGCGGGGGTCAGGTCTTTGGCGTCCTTAGTGAAGTAGGTGCGGGCCGCCGCCCCTATGCCGTAGGCGCCATGGCCGTAGTACACACGGTTCATGTACATGGTCAGGATCTGGTCCTTCGAAAATCGCTGCTCGAGCGCGACAGCGAGCACCATCTCGTGGAGCTTCCGCTCGAAGGACTTCTGCGGAGTCAGGAGCTGGATCTTCACCAGCTGCTGAGTGATGGTGCTGCCACCCTCGTTCAGCCCGCCGCTGGTGACATCAACCCACAACGCCCTGAGCGTCGAGCCGATGTCGACCCCGCCGTGGCTGTAGAAATTGCGGTCCTCAGCGGCGAGTGTTGCCGCCGGCGCGTACTTGCCCATCTGGTCGAGTCGCAGGGAGACGTGGTAATGACCTTCGTGGTTCCAGTCCTCGATCAGCTTCCCATGGCGGTCCAGGACCACGACGTCTCCGGCCACCAGCACGTCCTGGTTCGGATCCGGGAGGTCCTGCACCGCCCAGACGACGTAGCCGGTGGCGACAGCAAAGACGAGTGCAATCCCCGCGGCAAACCAACCCCTCTTCGCCCAGATCCAGTTGGGGAATCGGCGCCACTGCGCCGGAAGTTGATGACCGCGTGTGCCCGGGCTCAAACTCACCCTTCGCGATCCTCCTCAAAGCGCACGTTTGAGCGTGGCCAAGCGGCACGCTCTGGGCGCTACGCAGGAACAACGCCCCGTCCAACACCGCTACTCGGTGGGGGCGGTTAGCTGAACTCCACTGCTATGTAGGCGGTTCCGTTGGAAGCTACCCTCCAGTAGGTACCGACGTAGTGGTAATAGGGGCTGAGGATGTTGGCTCTGTGCTCAGGGCTGTTCATGAACATCGTGTTGAGCTTGGTGTCGTTCACGCCGCCGGTCCAGTAGCCGATGTTCTCTCCACCGTGCGAGCCGAGGCGGCACCCGAGGTCGAGGCTGGCTCCGTTGGTGTGCCACATGCGGAGGGCGTTGGCCATGCGGACAGCGTTGCTGTATGCGACGTTCGCGAGGCATGAGCTCCAGGTCAGCGGGCGAAGGCCGTACCTTGCGCGATCCTGGTTGATAAGGGCTTGCTGAGTCGACTTGACCACGATCGCGGCCAGTCGCGGAGCTGCAGCCTTGATGGGAGCCGCCACCGGCTTCGGCTTCGGCTTGGCCTGGGCAGCGGGTCTTGCGCTTGGCGCAAGCGTTGAGCGACCCATCATCCCTTCCGCGGTGCGCGAGACAGAGGCAAGGGCGAGTGCGGTGGTAGTTGCAGCCGGGGTGGCGTCGAAGCGCGATTGCAGCACCGACGACGTGCCGGCAGCGACTGCGAGGAAAAGTGCGAAGGCCCCAAGCCAGGAAAGAATTTTCATCGGTCGCTGAGTCTGACGGGGTCAGGACTGGGTACCGGTGTCTTCGGGGTAAATCGTTGTAAAAGGAACCGCCTTAGGCTAGCGGCAGACCTTTACTTGTCTTAACTCGCCAGTTCGGAACGTTCGGCTTGGGGAAGTCGAGTCTTCAAACGCTCGAACGCCATCACAAGGAACGTTTCCGCGACCCGCTCCCATCCGTGGGACTGCGACCACATCGCCGCCATCGCGCGCAGGGCGAGCTGGAGCGCTTCATAGATCTGAAATCTCTGCAGTGTTGCGTACGGCCTTAGCTCTTGATACCGGCGGAGGAAAAGCAGCCGCCTCTCCTCGGCGGCGAGGGAGTCCTCCCAGTCGCGAGGCATTGATGGAATGAGATACGCGCAAAACTTGCCCAGGTCGTAGCTCGTCTCAGCCAGCGCGAAGTAATCGAAGTCGAGAAGCGTGAGCTTGCCGTTGTGATGAATGAACTGGTCGTACTTGAGGTCCCCATGCGTGGGGAGCCAAGCCTCTTCGGGCGCTGCGCGCACGTGATCCCTCATGTGAGTGACCAGGTCTGCCAGGAGGAAGTGGGCTCGCGGGGCGACATTGGCGAACTGCTTGGTCACACGATCGAGGCGCGCGAGCTCGTTTTCGATCCTGAAGACTTCAGGATCGGCTGGAACTCCGGATTCGTGAATCACTGCCAGCGCTTCGGCGGCCGCGTAGGAGGCAAGACCAAACTCCGTGCTCAGACGGTTGCCACCAACGGGCTTGCCAGGTATGGCCTCCTCGAGAAGAAGGCCGAACTCGTCGATATAGCCCAGCGGGCGGGGGAGGTAGATCAGCCCCTCATATTGCTTCGCCGCCTGCCACAGGCCATCGACGATCTTGTAGGTGCGCAGGCCTCGGTCACCGGGCTGCACCTTTCCGAAGATGCTTATCGATCCAGCTCCGGTGTCAATGGTGTAGCGCAGGATGGCTCCGACTTCGGGAACGTAGCGAACGCGCTCGATCTCAATGCGGCCCGCAGCTGCAAATGCTGACGCTGACGCCTCGTCCATCCCGAGCAGCACGCCGGCCATCGTCGCCGGATCTGCTGCACTGGGCAGGTTGGGCATCGAGGGGTCGTACGGGTAAAACCAGTAAGCGTGCTGCGTTTCGGGGAACAAGCGAGGAAACCCAACCCCATCGATCGGCTCGCACGGGCGATCTGAGGCGCCGTGGCGTTCGATTCGCTTGCGAAACCTCTCCCACGCGGCGGGATCAAAAGCGCCCCTCGCAACCATACGAAGCTTCCGCTCGAGCTCGCCCTTGCTGACAGTGATCTCAAAGAGCGTCCAGTAGGATTCAGGTGGATCGAGGCGCGATGAGCGCTCGCGGACACGGTCCAGATGCCAGCCCGTCCCCTCAAGCACTTCCTCGACAAAAGCGCTTACAGAGTCCTCGCTGGTGGACTGCTCCATGGTTACTAAAGTCGCTGGCTGCGTTGTCATTTCAGGGATTGCCCAAATAG
>DATLPO010000077.1:0-2946 GCA_035535675.1 Candidatus Limnocylindria bacterium | reverse complement strand
CGGTGGCGGCGGTGGAAACGCTGTCAACCGCATGATCTCAAAGGCCCTCAAGGTCGAGTTCATCGCTGTCAACACAGACAAGCAGGCCCTCGAGCGCTGCCAGGCGGACGTGAAGGTCCACATGGGCAACAAGATCACCCGTGGCCTCGGCGCCGGGGGCGACTGGACGCGCGGCCGCGACGCCGCCGACGAGAGCCGCACTGAGCTCTCCGCGGTCGTGCAGGACTCGGACATGGTCTTCATCACCGCCGGTATGGGCGGTGGGACCGGCACTGGCTCGGCAGCCATCGTGGCCGAGCTGGCCAAGGAATCAGGCGCGCTCACCATCGGAGTCGTGACGAGGCCGTTCGCCTTCGAAGGCCGCGTCCGCAACGAGACCGCCGAAGAGGGAATCAAGTCGCTCCGCGGTCAGGTCGACGCACTGATCGTCATCCCTAACGACAGACTGGCCCAGGTCGCCAACTCCAAGACCACCCTCGAAGAGGCTTTCCGGATGGCCGACGATGTTTTGCGCCAGGGCGTCCCGGGCAACTCGGACCTCGTGACGACCCCAGGTGTCATCAATCGCGACTGCGCTGACGTGAAGGCGATCATGGAAAACGCGGGCGAGGCCCTGATGGGCATCGGGCACGGCGCCGGCGACAGCCGCGCGGAGGATGCCGCCAAGCAGGCGGTGTCAAGCCCGCTCCTCGAGACGTCGATCGACGGCGCCAAGGGGATTCTCTTCAACATCACCGCCGGCAAGGACATCACCCTGCAAGAGGTCCAGAAGGCCGCGGAAATCGTTCGCGCCGCGGCCGACCCGAGCGCCAACATCATCTTCGGCGTCGTGCGCGACGACACGATGCAAGGCGAGATCAAGATCACAGTCATCGCCACCGGCTTCGGCGCGAAGAGCTCGACCGAGGTAAGGCATGACACCCAGCGCAGAGTTATCGAGCGCGAGCGGCCGGAGTTCGGCACGGATGAGATGAGCGACATCAACATCCCCGCGTTCCTTCGCAACCGGATGTAAGGACAAACAACATGAGGTGCCCGTACTGCGGTCACCACGATCTCAAGGTCGTGGACTCTCGCGACTCGGAGGTCGGAGAGGCGATTCGGCGCAGGCGTGAGTGCCTGCAGTGCGGGCAGCGTTTCACCACTTACGAGCGCATCGAGGCGGTGCCCTTCTACGTGACGAAGAAGGACGGGCGCCGCGAGGACTTCGACCCCCAAAAGCTTTTCACTGGGCTCAAGAAAGCGACAGAGAAGCGCGACATCTCGCCTGAGCGGTTGCGCGCGATCGTCGACGACATCGAGGCGGAGCTGCGGCGTTCAGGCCGTGTGGAGATCCCCAGCGGCGAGATCGGTGAGATGGTGATGGACCGCCTCCGCGACCTGGACGAAGTGGCGTACATCAGGTTCGCATCGGTCTATCGAGAGTTCATGGACCTCCAGCAGGTCAAGCGAGAAATCGAGCAAGTCTTGAGCTCGAGGAGGCCTGGCTAAGGCCTCCGAAGTCCTCCCCGCTCGCCGGGGAGGTGTCGGGCGAAGCCCGACAGAGGGGGCGTGAGTTTTTGGTAGGCCGTCTAAGCTCAGTTCTATGGCCGTTGTCGCGCGCGTGCTGAAGATTCCAGAGCTCGAATCCGAGGCCGGCTTCCTGCACGGCTTCTCGACGATGGTCCTCGGCAACGTCGGGCTGAGCCACGCGCCCGACCCCGCGCCTGTCCTCGCATCGCGCCGCGACTTCGCCCGCGCGCTGGGCATCGATGCCGAGCCTCTCACCGTGGTGGGCGCGGTCCATGGCAACGTCGTGGCGAGGATCGATGAACCGCGCGACGTGGTGCAGGGGGTCGATGCGCTGGTCACCGACCGGCGTGGGGTGACCCTGTTCGCGACGTTCGCCGATTGCTACCCCATCGTGCTGTGGGACCCGCAGGAGCGGGCAGTCGCGCTGGTGCATGCGGGCTGGCGCGGCACTGTCATATGCGTCGGGCCGGCTGCGGTGCGCGCAATGGGCAAGGCGTACGGCTCAAAGCCCGCCAACATCAGAGCAGGCATCGGGCCAGGGATCTGCGGTCGCTGCTACGAGGTGGGGAAGGAGGTGGCCTCGCGCTTCGAGGAGCAGTTCGTAAGTGCCGGTAGCGGCGACCGCTTGCTGCTTGACCTTGCCGCAGCCAACCGCACACAGCTCGAGGAAGCCGGCGTGGGAGCCGTCCACACCATCGGCCTGTGCACGAAGGAGAGCTCGTTTCTGCCCTCGCACAGGCGCAGCCCTGACGGCACCCGATTCGGCGCGATCGTCGCGCTCCTATGACCAAGGAGATCGAGGAACGCCTCATCTCTGTGCGCGAACGGATCGCGCGAACCGGCCGAAATCCCGACGACATCGTCATCGTCGCCGTCACCAAAGGGTTCGGGGCCGAGACCTGCCGGGCAGCGGTGGATGCGGGCCTGCAGGTCCTCGGCGAGAACCGTGTGCACGAGGCGAAGCTGAAGATGGACGCGGTGCCCGATGCGGAGTGGCACCTCATCGGTCACCTTCAAACCAACAAAGTTCGCCAGGCCGCCGGCCGCTTCGCGCTCATTCATTCCGTCGACTCCGTCCGCCTTGCCGCCGAGCTGGCGCGCCACGACCCGACCCAGGCAGTCCTGCTGGAGGTGAATGTCGCGCGCGAGGCGCAGAAGCACGGTTTGGACCCCGACAAAGCCCTGGACGCGCTCACAGAAGTATCGAGGCTGCTCCAGCTCAGAGGCCTGATGGCCATGGGCCCGGCCAACGGCGATCCAACACCTGCGTTCAAGGAGTTGAGTCACCTTCGCGATGGGGCCGAGCAGCGTCTGGGCAAGAGGCTGCCGGTACTATCGATGGGCATGAGCGGGGATTTCGAGGCGGCGGTGGAGGCGGGAAGCACAATGCTGCGACTGGGCCAGGCCCTCTTCGGGCCACGCCCCAGCTGACGG
>DATLPO010000076.1:0-39461 GCA_035535675.1 Candidatus Limnocylindria bacterium | reverse complement strand
GTATGCGATGCCGATCAGCACCGCGAGCGCAAGCGCAACCCCCGCGCCGATCATGACCGGTGTCGACATGTCCCTCCCCGGCGGACAGCGCCGAAACAGGAGAGGCCCGGTCGCCCGGGCCTCTCCTCAGTTATTCAGTTTCCGGTCGGATCAGCAGCCGGTGGCCGGCGCGTTGAAGCCAGCGAACCGGTTCAGATCACCCATGAGGGTGTAACGACCTACATTCGTGGTCGCGTGCTGCGTGGGCTCTGACACGTGGTTCGGAGCTGTACGCATGAACCACGGCAGCAGCGCTTCGTCCTCTGGGTGGTAATACCCGTCGGCGCTCTGCGAGTTGTCGGGGTTCGGACCCTGCTCGAACGTGTTGGCACCCATCGCGAATCCGATCGCCACAACTGGGTCGCCAGTCTCGAGAATTCCGGTGCAGCCGTACTGCGGGGCTGTCGGGGTGAGCCAAGGCTCGACTGTGTTGTTGACGAAGGGGTCGTCAGCCCACTCGGCGATCTCGTGGCTGAGCGCGTGGATGTCCTGCAGCGCCCAGTCGGTGCCGCCGTTCGGTCGGGCGTAGATTCCGGGCTGGACCCATGACGCCCACGCGAAGGTCTGCACCTTGGCGTTGCCGTTGCTGTTGTTGCTGCCGCCGCCGAGGCCCGAAGCCCGCGTGCCGTGGAAGCCGATCACGCAGCAATTGAAGATGTCCTTGCCGATGTGAAGCAGGACGTTGTCGGTCAGGTAGATCGGCAGGTGGGTCGGGTCGGCGGACGTTTCGAGGTTCTGGATCTGGGCCGCCCACCAGCTGATGTTGATGTCGGCGAAGATCACTCCTCGACCGCTCTGCAGCAGGGTGCCCTGGTTGCTGGGGACATTGAACGTGACCGTTGGCAGGACGTTGGCGTTCAGCTTCAGGTGGTAGCTGCTGGCACCAGTCTTGTTGAACTGCGCCCGCATTGTTGCGTCCTGGAGCTGGAGCAGGTTGCCCGCGTCATCCTGCGAAAGGAGTCCGCCCGCGCCCCTCGTAAGGTTGGCGGCACCCGAGGTCGCAGCCGTCGTCGAACCGTAGTCGTTGAGCGCGAACTGCGGGGAAGCCAGGGTCGCCGCCAGCACGTGGTTGCCGCTGAACGTCAGGCCCGCGACGTTGACGACGATTGGCGTGATGTCGGCCTGGATCGTCGATGCGCAGCCGGCGCCGGAGCAGTTGTTAGGGTCTGCCCCGACCATGTTGTAGCCGTAAGTGACGCCGTCGCTGGGGTCGAGCGTTTGCCCGTACCAGTGCTGGACTGTACGTGTGGTCGGTAGCGGCGACGCCCCGCCGATGGTGGTCGTCATCGCCCTGAGAGTCGCATCGTCGATGATCGGAACGGCGGGCCGCGGGGCGGCGCCCGCGGAGACTGTGAACGCTACGAGCGCCATGGCCACGGCGGCCAGGGCGGCGGCAGGAAACCGGACAGACCGATACGCCATGCTCCAACACCCCTTCTTGAAACCCTTGGACGGCATAGCCCGTTTGAAAAAAGGCGGGCTCCGGAAATGGTAAGGCTGCCCAGCAAAGCGGCGCACATTTAACTGAAATTGGATCGAGCCAAGGAGGCGAATCACTGGTGAGTAGGTTGAGGGCACTGCTTCTGCTGACGGCGCTGCTCGTCTCATGCGGCGGGCCGAGCCCCATCTCCAGTGCGTCACCCACGCCTCAACCCTCAGCTGTTGCGTCGGCCAGCCCGGAGCGCCTTGGTCCTGGCGGTCTGACCCTGGATGAGGAGGTCGGGGCGGTCATCATGGTGGGCTTCACCGGGAGCCTGAGCGATGCTGTGCTGGCTGACTGGACCCGGCACCAGTTCGGCGGCCTGCTGGTGGTGAACATGAACCACAACGCCGGAACTGCGGCATCGATGACGGCGCTGATCGCGAAACTGCGCGGTGCTGTTCGTCACCGTCTGATCGCGGCCACCGACCAGGAGGGCGGCCAGGTGTGCCTGGCTGTCAGCTCGGTGCCCTGCCTGGCAATGCCGGTCGGGCGGACTGGGACGGCGAGGATGGCCGCTGCGCTCAGGGCGCTCGGCTTCGACCTTGATCTGGGCCCGGTTTCCGACGTTTGCAACGGCCCCAGCTCGATCATGTGGGGCCGCTGCTACGGCACAAGCCCAGCTTCCGTTGCGGCGGCGGTAGGCGCTGTCGTGGACGGCATCCACGACGCCGGGATGCTTTCGGCGGCCAAGCACTTTCCAGGCCACGGCGACACCAGCGTCAGCTCCGAGACGCAGCTCCCTCGTATCGACGAGAGCCTCGCGACGCTCAAGTCTCGTGACTGGCCCCCCTTCAGGGCGGCGGCGTCCCATGGGGTCGACTTCGTCATGCTCGGGCACCTCTTCTATCCCGTGCTCGACGCCACCCACTCAGCCGACCTGTCGCCGGTCACGATCCAGAGGCTCAGGTCAGACGTCGGCTTCAAGGGAGCGATCATCTCGGACGACATGGAGATGGGGGCCATTACGGCATCGACGCCGGCGCCCGAGGCAGCTGTGGAGTTCCTTGTCAACGGAGGCGACATGGTGATGATCGCCCATCACCTATCGGTCGCTGACGCGACCTACAACGCGATCAAAGCCGCCGTCAGGAGCGGTCGTCTCCCGCGTTCGCGACTCGACGAGGCTGTCGCCGCCTTGCAGGCTTTGCCGAACCGCTGACCCCGATTCGGGGCGGCGGAAACTCGATCCGCAAGCCTGGCGCCTCCACCTGGTAGAGCGCCTCGGGCAGGGGCAACCCCTGGAGCTGGTGTATGCCGAGGTCCCTGAATGCGGCGCCGGACTCCTGAGCGCCCTCCATCGCCTCCCTCACCGCACGCGAGACGACGATCTGACCTCCATGGGCGGCGAAGCAAATCCGGGCGGTGGTGTTGACGACCAGGCCCACGTATCCGGTCTCGGTCAACGTGGGGCGCCCAGTGTGCAAGCCGATCCTCATCGACACCGACAGGCCTTCGGGCCACGCGCGCGCCAGCACCTTGCGCTGGATTGCCAGCGCGGCTTCGAGGGCGGTGCGAGCCTGCTCGAACACCGCGAAGAGCTCGTCAGCGCGAACATCGACCTCCCGGCCTCCCGAGGAGCGGACCGCTGCGCGAAGGATTGCCCTGACGTCGGAAAGGAGGGCGCCATAGCCTTCGCCCATGGTTGTGACGAGACGAGTCGAGTCTGCGATGTCGGCGAACAGGAACGTCACCAGGCCGGAGGGCAGGTCGTGCATCACCGCCAGGCCCGCTGCTGCCCTTGTGCTCTGCGATCGCAGCTGGCCCGTCATGAAGCCGACCGGCACGATGCCATATTTCTTGGCGGCTTTGAGCAGCCGTGTCCGGGCCCGATCTCGGGCCGCCTCGTCCTCGAAGGCTGTCTGGTTGAAGCGGGAGAGTGCATTGCGCACGTGAGCCTCGTCGTTCACAGGCAAGCGTCTTTTGCCGCGCGAATCGACGTAGGCGAACGCGCTGTCAGGCAGGCTCTCGCGTGCCTTCTGATTCAGCTGAGTCATTTGTGTCGCCATGATCGCAAAATCCGTTGCGGCCAACAGGCTCGCGCGGCAGCCATCCGAGAGTTATCCTGCCTGCGATGAGCAATCAAAAGGCGGACGCCCTGGGCCGGGTTCCGTTGTTTTCCCGCTGCAGCCGAAAGGAGCTGGTGTTCCTGGCCAGCCGCACCGATGAGGTTGAGGTCAAGGCCGAGCACACGCTCATCACCCAGGGCAACCCGTCCGACAGCTTTTACGTCCTGCTGGAGGGCGAGGCGACAGTGCATGTCGACGGAATGGCGCGGCCTGCGCTGCATGCGGGTGATTTTTTCGGCGAAATCAGCATGCTCGACCGCGGCCCCGCGACAGCCACGGTGGTCACTGCCACCCCAGTTCGCGCGATGGTCATGAGCCACGTGCAGTTCCGCGAAGCGATCAAGAGCAGCGACCCGCTCCTGTCGACTGTGATCGCAGCGATGGCCGACCGCCTGCGCAAGGACGCCCTGGACAGGTCCGGCACTTAGGTCTGGCCTGCAGCCAGACCAACCCCTCCCCGCACGGCGGGGAGGGCGGCTCCGGTCGCGAAACGAACGCAGCCGGGTGGGGGAGTCCCAAGCACTTGCTCGATCCCCGTCTATCGTTGAGACACCGATGCCCTGCCAGGTTTGCGGCCACCCACTTCCGGTAGACGCTCGGTTCTGCCCGAACTGCGGCGCCGTCGCGACAGCGCTCCTCGAGACCGAGGAACGCAAGATGGTCACCGTCCTGTTCGCCGACCTCGTCGACTCCACCGGCCTGGCGCAATCGCTTGATCCCGAACGGGCCCGTGAGGTGATGAGCCGCTTCTTCGAAGCCGCGACCGAAGAGCTCCAGGCTCTCCGGGGCAAGCCGGAGAAGTTCATCGGCGATGCAGTAATGGCTGTGTTCGGTCTGCCTCACGTCCACGAGGACGACGCCCTGCGGGCTGCCCGCGCGGCGATGGCGATCCGCGAGCGCGTCCGCCGCCTTGGGCGTTCGGAGGGCCTGGCGGCACCTCTCGAGGTACGGATCGGCATCGAGTCCGGCGAAGCCGCCACCGGCCTGGGCCCTGCCGGCCAGCTGCTGGTCACCGGACCCGTGGTGAACGTCGCGGCACGCTTGCAATCCGCCGCCCGCCCAGGCCAGATCCTGGCCGGCAAGACCACCCAGGCGCTCACGCGAGATGCAGTCTCGTATGGCCACCGCCGGACAGTGAGAGCGAAGGGTTTCGACATGGCGCTTGCCGCGTTTCCGATCGAGGCGCTCACCGCCCGCTCGGCACGTCGCACAATCGCGTTCGTCGGGCGGGACAGCGAGCAGGCCATCCTGCGCCAGAGCCTGAGCCTCGCGATCGCCACAGGCCGCCCGGTGCTCGTGTCGGTGCTCGGCGAGGCAGGCATCGGCAAAACGCGGCTGGCGGCCGAGCTGCTGGCAAGCCTGGAATCCAGCGTGGTGATCTTGCGCGGCCACGCACGCTCGTACACCGACACGGCGACCTTCGCACCGGTGGCGGCGATCGTCGCAGAGCTCGCGGGTATCCGCGACGGCGAGCCGCAAGAAAAGACTCGGGAGCGCCTGCGCGACCTGGTGGCTCGATTCTCGGATCCGGCCGAGCTGGACACGACGGTGGAGCGGCTCGCGCTGCTTTTCGGGCTGCCCGGCCCACGAGAGGAGACGGCGTTCGTCCCCGACGTCACTGCCGGTTTCGTGGCCCTGCTGGACGGTATTGCCCAGAAGAGCACGGTCGTGCTCGTGTTCGAGGATGTCCACACCCTCAGACCGGTGATGCTCGACTTGATCGAGCGCCTTGGCGCGAAGGGACCTCGAGGCCCACGGCGCGCGCTGATCCTGGCGCTCGCGCGGCCGGAATTGCTCGAGACGCGCTCTTCCTGGGGATCAAGCAGTGGGAACGCTGTGTTGGTCAGGCTCGATCCACTGTCGGCGGAGGAGTCGATCGAGCTCGTCAGGGCGTCGGGCGGCGACAGGATCGACGATGCGGAATCAGCCGAGATCGCCGCGCGTGCCGGCGGCAACCCTTATTTCATCATCGAGACGACAGGCATGCTGATGACCGGAGGGGGTGCAGGGCCCGCGAGAGGCGCCGCCAAGCTGCCACCGACGGTTCAAGCAGTCGTTTCGGCAAGGCTCGACGCGCTCCCTGCCAGGCTGCGCGAGCTCGCGAGGCACGCGTCAGTTTTCATGTACTCGTTCGATCTCTTGGAGCTGGGAGTGGTGGACCAGGCTGCGAAGCAAGAAGAGCTTCAGATGCTGGAGGACGCGGAGATTCTCGTGCGCGATGAGGGCAGGGTTGCTGCACAGTGGAGACTGCGCCACGCGACGCTTCGCGAGGTTGCGTATGCGAGCCTCCCCAAGCGCGAACGCTTGAGGCTGCACGAGCTCGTAGCTCAGAAACTTCTTACGACAGGTCACCCGTCGTGGGCGGCCGATCACCTCGAGCTGGCTGCGCTCGCCGCGCGGGACCTCGATCCAAACGACCACACGACCACCGAGCGCGCCGCCGATGGGCTCTTGGTGGCAGGCGACCGCGCCAGGAGGCGCATGGAGAGCCGCTCGGCGATCGACTATTACGAGCGTTCTCTGGCAATGGCCGGCCCCGACGGCCGGTGGGGCGTCAGGGAGGCGAGGGCCCTCGCCGGCATGGGAGAGTCGCGCTATTGGCTGGGTGAGTATCCGGCGGCGATCGCCTCGCTCGAGCGATCGGTGGCCCTGGCCGAGGCGCACGACGATCCGGCCGCGCTCACGCACGCACTTCGATTCCTGGGTGACATCGCAATCAACGTCGAGGCGGACGTCGATAAGGCCGAGGCGCTGCTCGACCGTTCGCTTTCCGCAGCCGAGAAGCTTGGCGATCAGTTCGCAGTCACTCGCACGCTCCTGTTCGCGGGTTGGGTGCCGTGGACCCGTGACCGATTCGACGAGTCCGAGGTCATCTGGCGCCGGGCCCTTGCGCTGGCTGGGACCAGGGATAAGTGGGCGCGAGTGCGCGCGCTCACGTCTTTGTCGATCAACCGCATGGAAGTGAAGGATTTTGATGAGGCACTGCGGCTGATCGAGGAGGCGAGCGCGCTTGCTGAGGAGACGGGCGACCAGTTCAGCGTTGCCGTCACGGCGGTGCAGAAGGGTCGCGTGCTCGAGGATCTTGGGAGGTACGAGGAGGCTCTTCCGTGGCTGGATCGAGGGATCGCGATCTTTGCTGATCTCGGGGCGCGCTGGGAGCTGGCTGATGCACGGGCTGAGCGTGGCATCACGAAGCGGGAGCTTGGCCGCCTTGACGAGGCCGAAGAAGATCTTCGATATGCGGTCCGTGCCTCCGAAGAGCTGGGGGAGCGCCAGCTGGCAGGTTGGACGTGGCGGGCATTCGCTCGCGTCGCGGAGCTGAGAGGCGACAACGCAGAGGCTGAAAAGCGGTACCGGCGATCGCGGGAGGCGGATGCGCATGGCCCTCGCAAGGCCCCACTTGCGGCATCCTCGCCGCAGCGGGATTATTCGGCTTAGCGAGTGGACGCCATCGACCGCGTGGTAATGAACGCGCGGCTGCATTTCCTGGGCTCCGCGGCTCGCGTCGGCGAGCCGGTCCAGAAGCTGGCTGTGCTCACTTGTATGGACGCGCGAATTGATGTCAATTCGCTGCTCGGCCTACGTCCCGGTGACGCCCATGTGATTCGCAATTTAGGAGGTCGGGCGACGGACGACGCGCGCCGCGCACTGGCAGTCTCGCAGGGGGCGATGGGCACACGAGAGGTGATGGTCATGCATCACACGGATTGTGCGATGAGCCGGCTCAAGCAGGTGGAGCTTGCGGAGCGGATAGCGGCCGCCACCGGGTATCGCTTCGATGACAAGCTCGGCTGTTTCGAGGATCCGATCGCCGCGATCGTGGAGGACGTGGAGCGGCTGCGCATCGACATCCACCTCGCCCACAGGGAGAAGATCCGCGGTTTCATATACGACCTGTCAGCAAACACTGTGACCGAGGTCCCGGTTCCGACCTGAGCCCCTAGAGCGCGATCAGACCCCTGCGCGCAGCCTCGATCACAGCCTGGAGCTTGGAATGCACCTGCAGCTTCTCGATCACGTGCCGGATATGCCACTCCACCGTATGAGGCGCGATGCTCAAACGCTCCGCCATGGCGTTGACAGTCAAGGCTTCGGCCAGCAATCGGAGTATGTCCAGCTCTCGAGGCGTGAACTGCGCCAGCAGCTTTTGGTGTTCAGCGGCCTCAGTTCTCACGCGTTGCTGGCGCGCGATCGCCTTGGCGAAAAGCGCCACAGGTATGAGCACCTCACCGGCCGCTGCGCGGCGCACCGCCTCCACGATCTGATCCGCTGTCGCTGACTTGGTCAGGTACGCAGTGGCCCCGGCATCTATGGCATCCAACAGGTCCGACTCGGATTCGTCGGCGCTGTGGAACACGATCGCCGCGGTTGGTACCGCGGCGAGGATCATGCCTGCCGCGGCCGGCCCACTCACATCCGGCAATCGGAAATCGAGCAACGCGACGTCAGCATTCTCCCGTGCGGCCAGCGATGCCGCATGGCTACCGCTTCGCGCAACTCCGCAGACTGTCAGGTCCGTCTCGCCATCCAGGATCCTCGCGATGGCCGATGCAAGGAGTGGGTGATCCTGGACGACCATCACCCGCACTCGCTTGTCTGTCGAGGCGGGGGGGTCAGATTCCTTGAAAGAGGCCACTGAATGATCGCTTTGAACTATGGGGTGCCATGCGTGCATGGCCGATTCGAGTGCGTTACCGGTCGATAAGCGTGGCGGGAGTTAATTGAGGAAGCTGCCAAGGTGGAGGCCGAACAGGTCGGGGTGGACTCTGATCGCTTGAAAAATCGTCTCTCCGTCGAACTCCCTGACGTCGTACTGGCACAGCGTCACGATCGGGAAGCGATGCGACAGCATGTTGAAAGCGGCCTCATAGTTCATCATCTCCGCGTCGGACGAGAAGAGCTTCCGCTCAGAGCTCATCTCACCCACCACCCGGATCACTGTTTGTCCACTCGCCCGAGCCGGCGAGAACTGCTGCTCCCAGAAATCCAAGGCCCCATGCACGGTCGTGCCAGGGCCGCCCGGTACGGCGACGAACGTGCCGCGCTCCATAGCCGAGTCGATATCGACCCCCTCCGAGCGAAGCGACCTGACGTATACCTCAACCACATCAAGCGCAGCGGCCAGGAAACAAGGCTGGCCGGCACGAATGCCGTCAACGAAGAACGGGAGTGTGAGGCGAAGCCGGCCTGCATCGGTGTTGTAGAAAGTCGCGAGGTGGCTGTGCAGCGGCAGGGGAACTCCGCCGACGTTGACATCTGCCCGAAAGGCGCCGCCACCAGCGGGAGATGCTTCAGCGCCGCCAAGGTAGGCGAGCAAGTCGACCTCGCGAAACCTGCGCTCCCGCCGGCCGCCGATGCGCCGCGATGGGAGCCTCCCCGCATCGCTCCAGCGGCGGATTGAAGCTTCGCTGACCCTGAGGAACCGAGCTGCTTCCTCAGTATTAAGCAAACGATCGCTTATCTTAGCTTTGCTCACCTCTGCAGCGTAACACTGTAGTCCAATTTATAGTATTGTCAATCGATGAGGCAAACGAGACCTCGATTCAAAGGGGCCATACGGCAGTGGAGCTCCGTCAGCTAAAGGCGTTCGTCGCTGTCGCCACCGAGGGGCACTTTGGCCGTGCAGCCGCGAAGCTCAACCTCACCCAGCCGGGCCTCACGCTGCGCATTCAGGCTCTGGAGAAGGAGCTCGGCGTGCAGGTGCTCGAGCGGAATGCGCGGGAGGTGCAGCTGACGGCTGCCGGCACCGCGCTTCTGCCGCATGCCAAGAGCCTGCTCCGGATCGAAGATCGCGCGTTACGCGAGCTGAGGGATCAGGCAGATGGCGTCGCCGGGGGCCTGCGCATCGCGTATGTGGCTTACGGCGCAGTTGCGTTCCCCGCAGAGGTGGTCGCGGAGTTTCGTCGCCGGTACCCGACGGTGCATTTGGAGACCACGGTCGGAAACTCCGCCCTGAACGCCGACCAACTGCGAAACGGCAGCGTCGACGCCGCATTCATCTATCCCGGCTATGTTGCCCCTGGGGGGAGTATCCCCGACGGCGTGACGGTTCGACTCTTGAGGCGTGACACGGTCTTATTGGCGTTGTCTACAGACCACCCCTTGGCTCGGCTCGACGAGATACCTGTCACCGCCCTACGCCGGGAACCACTGATCATGTTCCCGACCTCGCCAGGCCCATCTGCAACGAAAAGCATGGTTACGGTGCTAACCCGTCTTATGGGCGGTGAGCCGAACATTGTTGCTTACGAGCCGCCCGATCAGGCGCTCGAGGCTGTTGCCCACTCCAGCACATTGGTCGTCTTTGCCAACGGTTCTCGCGCGGCCAGCGCTCCAGTGCCCGGAATCGCGTATCGACGCATATCCCCCGCGCTTTTGCTCGACTTCGGCTTCGCCTATTTCCGGGATAACGATTCACCAGTCATGGCCAACGTGCTGCGGCTCATCGACGAGATGGCAAAGGGCGAACCGGGCGACCTCCCCGAAGGCAGCGAGCTGCTCACGGCCTAATGGCACAACTCGGCTCCTCGTTACCACGAAAATGTGATGGTGACTCCCGTTTATCTGGAGGTCGGTAAGCGTCGCGTTTTCGCATCAGCTGCCGACTGGCCGGGGTGGACCCGTGCAGGAAAGGACGAGAAATCGGCGCTCGACGCTCTCGCTGCAGCCGCGACGAGATATGCGGTGGTGCCGAAGGCGGCGCGAATCGCATTTGCGCCAGGCGATGGATTAACTGTTGTGGAGCGACTACCTGGCGATGCAACGACGGAGTTCGGAGCGCCGGGCGCGATCGCAAAGGCGGAGTCGAAGCGGCTGACCAAGAAGGAGGCCGGCAGGTTGTCGGCGCTGGTGGCTGCCTCCTGGACTGTGTTCGACCGCGTTGTCGAAAAGGCTCCCTCGTCGCTGCGTAAAGGACCGCGGGGCGGGGGCCGGGACCGGGACGCCATCGTCGAGCACGTGCTCGGAGCCGAGTGCGCGTATGCGCGAAAGATTGGTCTGCGTTTGAAGCAGCCGCCCGTCGGGGATGCGGCCGCCGTGCGCGACTATCGCAACGCTATAGTCGCCGGCCTCCGCGCCGGCACCAAGGGGGCCGTTCCCGGAGGCTGGCCGGCTCGCTACGCTGCCAGGCGCATCGCCTGGCATGCCCTCGATCACGCATGGGAGATTGAGGACCGCAGCGGCTGAGCACCTTCAAAGGGCAACAGTAGGTCGCCTGGCTACGAATCGAGCTTCGGACGGCAGGCGGGACCCCTCCTGCAGTAACCTGTGGGCTCGGCTTCGGCGCGGTCCGGAGCCTCAATCCAAGCGGGGGTGATTCGAGTTCATGGACGTACAGGAGGCAGTCGCAGAAAGCACGCCTATGGAGGCTGCCCAAGACAAGCGTGACGGGCTGCGCAGGTTCACGATGGGACCGAACGACAGCCTGGAAGGCAAGCTGACGTACGAGGGCCACGTACACGTCGACGGCCGGGCCGAGGGCGAGTTTCACGTGACCGGCAACATCGACGTTGCCTCAGGCGCCAAGGTGAAGGCGCTGCTGGAGGCTTCCAACGTGACAATCAAGGGCGATGTCGAGGGCACGCTCAACGCCCGCGACAAGCTGCTCCTCGGCAAGAACGCAAGGCTGACCGGCGACATATCAGTGCGCAGGCTGCAGATCGAGGACGGTGCCAGCCTCAATGGACATGTTCGGATGGGCGACTTTGAGCACCAGGGCTCCGGGGGCTAGGGTTCCAAGGTCAACGGCGGATCAGCCGCCGCCCGAAACGCCCGCCTCCGGCCAGCGCAGCGCCGTCACGCTCGGCCCGCGCGACCGCCTGATCGGTCAGCTCCACATCGATGGCGATGTGCGTCTCGGAGGCACCGTCGAAGGCGAGATCCATGCGACTGGCGACGTTGAAGTCGACGACGAGGCGAAGGTGAACGCATCACTCGCGGGCAGCGACGTCAGCATCCGAGGTCACGTCAGCGGAGCGGTGGTCGCCCGCAAGAAGCTGGTGGTGGCGCGCTCCGGTTCCCTCATCGGCGACGTCCGAGTCGCTCGCCTTGTGATCCAGGATGGCGCCTCGTTCAGTGGGAACGTGTCGATGGGCCCTCAGGCCGCGAACCCAGCCCCACCCCCGGAGCCGGCCGGCGCGCCCGAGCCGGTCGTTGAGGTAAAGGCAGTCCCATCGAGCGATGGGAAGGGCAAGGCGCCGGCCCCCGGCAAGGGCAAGCCCAGGCGTTAACGCCTGGCTAGCGCTTCTCCGGCTTTTTCCCGCCGGTCTTCTTCGCCAAGACCTTCGGCGGCATCCTCCCTGTCAGCTCGAGCGCCGTCACGATCCAACCCTTCGTGGCTTCCGTTTTGGCGCGCCAGGTGGTGGGCACCGTGACATAGCCCTTCATAGCGCGCCCGGCCATCGGTGCGAAGTCCCTTCCGCCCTGCCTGCGGACCGCGGCGCTCTCCGTCTCTGGAAGGCGGACGAACAGGTCCTCTCCGAACAGGCCGGCGAACATGTTGCCGTTCACAAATGCAGCCAGGTTCCCGAACATCGGCCGCAGGGTTACGGTGGGCCCAGCCGGGACGAGCTTGGTGAAAGCCGCCTTTGCGTCCTCACTCGGCTTGGGCATCGCTCCACCTTCCATCGGGCTCATCAGCATCCACCATTTTCGTCTTGTCAGGTTGCGTCATGTGGCTTATGGTCTGGCTGCCGTGGACAGACAGTCGGAGGGAGGACGCAAGACCGCGCGCCAGGCTTACGTGATCGGTATCTGGCTGCTGGTGGCGGCCATTCTGATCCAGGTTCTGCTCGCCGGCGCCGGGGTTTTCTCCGGTGACGCGACGTATTTCATCTGGCACGCCAACTACAACAGTGCAGTCGTGTTCTTCCTCCCGCTGATTCTGATTGCCGTCGGGCGGTACGCCAGGGTCCCACGCCAGACGTTGTGGCTGACCGCTGCCGTGCCGGGCCTGGTGATCGTGCAGTCCCTGCTCCTGATCCCCTACCACATGCAGGCGCCGGGCCTTTTGCGCGCCCTCGCCGGTCTCCACGCAGTTAACGCGCTCTTCATCTTCCTGGTTGCGGTGCGCTTGCTCGAGCGGGTCAGGGTGCCTTCCAAGCCAAGCGTCTGACGAAGCGTGTTTTTGCGCTGTTCAGGGGGTCGTGAGCCTGTGCTTGTTGGCGTCGAGCTCGAATGTGCCGGCACTGGTGACCACTGAGATGTGGATCGCAAACTCGCCATAGGTGTCGAGCACGCCGTCGTGAGGCGTGTCGGTGCACCCGAATGGAATCGTGAAATGAATCGTCGCCTTCGACCCGGCCCCTACGGTGCTGGGCGAATATTGCAGGTCACGCTCTTCGTCGGTTTCACCCAGCTGGCCCAGCCAGCTGCCATGGGTGGCCACGGTCGTCGTGGTCGACGACATCGAATCGATGGATATAGCGCTGCCTGTCGCGTTGTCGGCGTCGAGGGTGCCGTGTACGTCGTAGGCGAAGTTGTCCGCGGGGTTGGGACAGCTGAACGCCGGGTCGACTCTGGCGTTGCCGACGCTGAAATTTCCTGTCCCGCCGGCCGGTCCGCATGCGACCATCGTGATGGCAAGCACACCTAGGAGCACGAGCCCCCGAACGCCCTCCACGGGCAGATGTTAATTGCCTACCGACCGGAGCGCCCATCCACAACGTTAGTAGGGGAGTGACGTGGTGACAGCATTCTTCGAGCGTCTGGGAAACCTCGGCGTTCTTCTAATCGCGGGCGCCCTGCTCCTGGGCGGCCTTGCGGGCGCCGCGGTGGCCCACCACTACGACAGGCTCGCCTCCGAAACGGTCGCCTCCCAACAGCACACTGACAAGGGTGAGCAGAAGCAAGACAAGAAGAATGGACAAGGTAAGCAAAAGCACCCCGACAAGAAGCACCGACAGGGCAATCAGGGTTCGGCTGAACAGCCAGAGGCGCCGGAAACCGACTAGAACGAGCATCCTCGGCCCAGGTCCAAGACAAGGGTGCTTGACATATTGCTAAGTAAGCTTTACCGTGGCCCCTGGATATGAGTGACGCCCCTCCCGAACAAGAGCAGACGCAGTCTCCAGTGGAACCGCTGTATACCCATCCCGCATCGCCGTTCATGCGGACCGAGTCAAACCTTCCGCCGCAGGTCTCCGAGATGCCGGGGCCGCCACTGCTGCCAGTGCAATCGACCTGGATCACATACCGAGCTCAGATCGAGATCGGCCTGGCCCTCCTGGCCTACATGATGTTCCTGGTCGGATCGGTGACCATCCTTCGGGCCAATCCGGACGCTTCCTGGCGATACATCGTGGCCGTCGTGCCAGTGGCGCCGGCATCGCTTGTGCTGTTCCTGTTCGCGCGCAGGCTTGCGCGGTTGGATGAGCTTCAGAGGCGGATTCAGATCGAAGCATTTGGATTCTCGCTGGCGGCGACGGCGCTGATCACGTTCGCGTACGGCTTTCTCGAAGGGGCGGGCCTGCCCCATCTCAACTGGACCTACATCCTGCCCTTGATGGCAGCTCTATGGGCAGTCGGAGCGGCCATCTTCACCTTTCGGTATCGGTGAAGAATCGGCTGCGAGTCCTGCGCGCCGAGCTTGACTGGTCGCAGGCAGACCTCGCAGAGCGGCTGGGCGTTTCGCGCCAGACGGTGAACGCGATCGAGACCGGCAAGTACGATCCAAGCCTGCCCCTGGCGTTCTCGCTCGCACGAACTTTCAAACGGCGGATCGAAGAGATCTTCGAAGCGGAGCAAGGCCGGCTTTAGACTGGCGGCGGTGGCCTTCCCGCGCCGCAACATTCTTGCGTTGGTGCTCGTCGCCGCGGTGATCGACGGCGCGATATTGGCTGCGGCCGGATGGCCGCGGTCCAACGACCCGGACGAGCTCGTCGCTGCCGACAAGGTGGTGCAGGCATCGCCAAAATCAGCAGCGTCGCCCGCGGACGAGGTTCCGGATCTGGGCAACCTTGATGACGACATAGGAGCGGTTCTCGTTGTGTCGCAGGGCGGTACGGAGATCACTCCCACGATTCGATCGCTGCTGACAAAGGGTCGGGTCGGCGGTGTGCTTCTTTTCACATCCAACTTCAAGACCGCCGCCGGTCTCCGGCTGTGGAGCGATCGCCTGCGCGCGCTGGCCTCTGCCGCTTGCCTCGACCATCCGATCCTGGTCATGCTCGACGAGGAAGGAGGACGCGTCAATCGCGTCCAGGCGGGTTTTGCACCGCCGTCACAGCTTGTGGCGGCGATGGGGGGACCCGATCGCGTCCGTGCGCTCGAGCGCTCGTCTGCGCTTGGCCTGCGCAAGGTGGGCGTCAATCTGAACCTGGCGCCTGTCGCCGACGTCCGGACTAATCCAGGCGATCGGATCATCGGGGATCGATCGTTCGGCTCCAACCCGGCAAACGTGGCGCAGCTGGTGGGAGCAGCAGTCAAAGGACTGCACGACGGCGGCGTTGGTGCGACCCTGAAGCATTTTCCTGGGCTGGGCGGTGCGGTCGGCGACCCCCACCTTGCCATCCCGACCGATATGGAATCGGAGGCCCAGTGGACGCGCGTGCAGAAGCCGGCTTTCAAAGCCGGAATCGCTGCCGGTGCCGATGCAGTCATGACGACGGCTGTCTACGTGCCAGGCCTCGGAGCCGGCAAAACGCCCGCGATGTTTTCCGCGCCTGTGGTCAATCGATTGCGCACGCAGCTGGGTTTCCGTGGCGTGATAGTTTCGGACTCAGTGAGCATGGGAGGTATCGGGGTTCGCTACCCGTTACCGCAAGCCACAGTCCTCGCCCTTCAAGCCGGCAACGATCTGATTCTTCTCGGCAACAGCGATCCTTCGTACGAGCGTTCCGCGATGGCAGCGGTTCGAGCAGCGGTTCTCTCGGGACGACTCGACCGCATGAAGCTGCATGAATCCGCGATGCGTGTCAACGCAATGCGGGACAAATGGGGCCGGCCTTTTGCCCATTGCGGGCCGCCCGCGGCCGCGTGAGTTGGGCGAGGGAGGCGCGGTATCATGCACGTCTGCCCGAGCGGGAGTAGCTCACTTGGTAGAGCGCGACCTTGCCAAGGTCGAGGTAGCGGGTTCGAAGCCCGTCTCCCGCTCCATCCAATCCCCAAACCAGGCGTTTCCTGGCAACCACACATAACAAACGCCCCGCGGAGGGTAGGACCGCGAGGCGTGACGACGGAAAAACTCTCTAAGTGCGCTGGCTTCCGCGCCCTCGTCTAAACCTCCGAGGTCGCTTTCCGGCGGTGATTTGAACGGAGGGACGAAACTTCGGAGGCGGATGTGGGCTCGCCGTCTCTGTCCATCGGCGCAACCTCATCGTCCATGCGATCGCCATGCATGGCGAGACGCTCCATCGGCCACCTTTGGGAGGCGGCGAAGGCGCCCAGCGCGGTCCCGAGAACCAGGCCGACCACCAGCATGCCAAGCATCGGCCACCGGCGCGACGTCGCGTTCTCAGGAAGGATCGCGATCTCTCGCAGGCCCGAGTCGTTCCATTTCTTTGGCCAGGCTCTGAGGTCGATCACGAGTTCGCCGGCTTGGTGCCTTTTGGTGCAGTAATGATCCTGATCAGAGCGACAAGACCCCATGCGACAACTGCATAGACGACTATCGCCACCAGCGACGCGGTCTCAAACGTGTTGGTCTTCGTACCGGTGTCGCCGAAGATTCCTGTGAAGGGGGCCACCATCGGCGAGCTCACCTGGTAGATGAAGTTGACGAACGCGGATTGCGCCGACGCTCCGAACAGCTTGCCCAGGAAGCGAGCGGCGATGAAGATTTCGACGGCGCCGACGATGAACCAAACAACTGCCGCCGCGCGAAAGTTGTAGCTGGGCTGCGCGGTCGTGGATACGTGCTCGGACGGAGCGGGAGCAGGCGCGGGTTGCTGAATTGCCATTAGTCACTCACCTCTTTGGGCGACCATCGCTCACTGGCCGTAACAATGTCAGCAACTTTGGCCCATGCGGCCTCAGGGCCGATTCAGGCCGGGCCGGCGTACCTCGTCTCGACCAGCAAGCGTTCTGAGTACCAGAAGCTCTTCTTGTCGAAATGGCCCGAACAGGTAATCAGCGTGAGACGCGGCACGCCGTATGGTGCGCCAAGGCCGGGAGTGCCCGAGTCGGCGGGGACGCTACGCATTGAAACGACTAGAAAGAGCTGCCGCGTCCCGTCAGCGAGCACGACGATGATCTGAGCGCCCGGCCGCAGCGTAACCAGCTTGCCAAAGATCATCGGCTTCCCCGGGTAGCCGGCGTGGCCCTCGATCACCGCATCGCCTGGTGCCCCAGGCACCGGTCCGGCTTTGTACCAGCCGGCGTTCCAGGAATTCACCGGTAGATCCAGGACGCCGAAGGCGTCAACCCCGATCTTCTCCACTGCACGGTGCACGTCGAGGGTCGGAATGAGCAGCTGCACCGGTGGGGCGGTCGGCACGCGCAGCTGACGGGGCGGCGCGGGCGGGACCTGTGGCAACCTTGACGTCAGCACGGGTTTGCCCGACAGGTTGTTCCCGGAAACCTGGAGGGTTGCGATGCCGACCGGAGCGGGTCCAACCGTGCCGACGAACTCGTCAGCGAGAGGGACCCCGTCGCGCCACGCATAGGCGAGGGTGACGGCCAGCAGCAAGGTGAGCATCACCTCGCCCAGGAGCTGTGCCGACAGCTGGGCGCGGCCTGCCAGCGACGGCCACGACCTTACCATCCGCTCCGACCTACGCTGTGCGGCGGCGGCGCCTTCGGGCGCTCACACCCAACGCGGTTGCGCCGACGCCGGCCCCGATGCCGATCACTAGCAGCCAGGGAAACTCTCCGCGCAGCTCAATAGGAACTCCGAGCGAGGCTGGCCCTGTGAATCCCGGCGGCGGAGTGCCGGCCGGTGGAGCGCCAAAGGTGTCGCCGGGGCATCCACCCGCCTGGATGATGCGGTTGCTGTCAAGCGTCACGGCTGCGTTGCGTGCCAGCGCTCTGCCGTTGAGAGTCGCTCCAGTCTGCATTGCGATCGATGTCAACGCCATGATGGTGCCCACGAACGTGGTCGAGGTGGCGATGGTTGCCGAGCTGCCGACCTGCCAGAAGATGTCGCACGGCTGAGCGCCGCCGATCAGGCGCACCACCGAACCCGAAGCAGTGACGAGGGTGCTGCCGATCTGGAAGATGTAAATGCCTGCGCCGTTAAGGGTGAGAGTCCCGGTCAGCGTCGGGGCGGTGGTCTGGCAGTACACACCTGGCACCAGGGTCTTGCCACCCAGGTTCGCGCCCGTGTAGTTGTGCGACCCCGGGCACGGTTGCGCTGCCGCATTCGTGTACGCCGCGGTCAGGTTGGTCTGCGCCGTAGTGGCCACCGAGTCACCCTTGTGCTGAGGGCCTGAAGATCCGGGTGGAAAGCCGGTTATTGCGCTGCCTGGCGCCACCCCGACCTGGCCGCTGATCCAGGTGGGACCTGTATTCGTCACCGTCGTGCCGGCCAGGACGGCGAAATAGCCGGCCCCGCCCAGGGGCGGGCGGGTGGCTGCAAACGCCGTGAGGGGTGACACGAGGATCACCAGGGCAGCGACGCAAAGGGACAAGAGTGATCGGCGCATTTTTTTCACCTCAGGATCGTGTGTGCAGCGGCGTAACAATATCCGTAAATCCCCGAGTTCGGGTAAAGAGTTGTGTGCGTCGGAACGCCCGGTCAGTCGATGGGGTGTGGGGCAGCCTGTAGCGTGATGCGCAGCACAGTCCCCACGCCCTGGGTGCTCTCGATCTCAATCTTGCCGCCGTGGGCGGTGACGATGTCGTGGACGATGGCCAGGCCGAGGCCGGAACCGGTCGAGCTCGGCGCTTTGACGAAACGCTCGAACACCCGGGGAAGCAGCTTGGCTGGGATGCCCTCGCCGGTATCGGTGACGCCGATGATCACCTCCCCGCCCGACGTCTGAACTCCAACTCGCACCGACCCCCCCGGCGCGGTGTGACGTATCGCGTTTGAGATCACGTTCGCGATCGCGCTCCGCATGCGCGCGGGATCGACCTCCACCATCGGCACGCCATAGTCCAGGTCCCCCGCCAGGTTGACCTCTGCCGCTTCCGACTGCGCCTTGAATGAGGCAAGCACATCGTGTACGAGCACAGTCGGGTCGACGGGCTCGCGGTTCAAGACAAGGCTGCCCGCATCTGTCAGCACCAGCGTTCGCAAGTCTTCCACGAGAACTTCGAGCCCCCGTGTCGCATCGAGGATCGGCTCGATGTGGGCGGCATCAGCGGGGTAGACGCCGTCGGCTATGCCCTCGGCCTGCCCTCGGATCACCGACAGCGGCGTCCGCAGCTCATGCGCAACGTCGGCCAGAAAGCTCCGCCGCTGCTCGTCCGTCAATTTCAGCCGAGCTGACATCGCGTTGAAGGCTCGCGCCACTGAGCGCATCTCCGGCGGGCCGTATTCTGGGACGCTGGCGGAATAGTCACCCTTCTCGATTCGGCGCGCGGCCTGGATCAGATTGTCCATCGGCCCTGTCATGCGCCTGATGCCCCGCAGACCCACAGCCGTGACCAGGACCACCAGGAGCAGCGCGGCAATCCACGGGTAGGGTCCGGGGCCGAACTGCAACCCTGACGCCCCAATGGCGAGGCTGACCAGGGCTGTGACGACTCCGCCCGCCACCGCCGCCAGCAAGACAACGACTCCGAGCAGGCACCCTATTCGCCATAGGAACGGTCCTCCGCGGCGCCCCCAGCGCCCGGCCGGCGGCCATGCCTGATCCTGTGGCCACCACGGCGGGCGCTGCCGCGGCGGAGGTCCCCATTGCGGCCTCAACTCACCCTTCGGGTGGCTCGGCGAAGCGGTAACCCACTCCAAACACGGTGAGAACGTAGCGCGGCGAGCGCGGATTCTGCTCGACCTTCCGCCTGATGTTCTTGATGTGGGCATCGATCGCACGCTCGTACGATTCGAACGCGACACCCTTCACCGCGTCGAGAAGCTGGGCGCGCGTGAATACGCGCCCGGGCTGCCGGGCCAGCGTGGACAGCAGCTGGAACTCGGTCTTGGTCAGGTCGACTCGCTGGCCCGCAAAGCGCGCTTCCATCCGCGGGATGTCAAGCTCGACGTCGGCGCCGACCCGAATCACGTCGGAAGGGGCGTGCAATCCCTCCGCCCGCCGGAGCACCGCGCGAACTCGAGCCACCAGCTCCTTGGGGCTGAAGGGCTTGGTGAGGTAGTCGTCGGCGCCAAGCTCCAGGCCGACCAGCTTGTCGGTCTCCTCGGTCCGCGCCGTCAGCATGATGATCGGCACCTCGCCCTCCCGCCGCAGCGCCCTTGTCACATCAAGTCCGTCCAAGCCCGGGAGCCCGAGGTCGAGAACTATCAGGTCCGGGCGACCTGTGCGTGCCGTCCGGAGGGCGGCCTGGCCGTCAGACGCCACGAGCACGGTGAATCCACCGTGCTCGAGGTAATCGCGGACGAGCTGGACGATACGAGGCTCGTCGTCCACGACCAGGATCGTCGCCACCGTGACCATGCTAGTCAGCGGTCGAAGCGGGCGGAGAATGCTCCGCCCGCGTTGCGTAGCGGTTCACGCCTGTCGCTGGTCCGGTGGTGGGGTTGGCGTCTGCTCGCCGTGCGCGCGCTTGTGCCACTCCTGCATCCGGTCCTCGATCGCCGGCGGCACTCCGCCGTGCTTCCAGCCGCCGTGGCCGCCGCCCCAGCGTCCAAAGCTGAAGATGCGGATCAGGAGGAAGAAGATGAACAGGAGGAACAGGAACCCGAACAAGCCGAAGCCGTAGAAATGAGGCTCGTAGTAATAAGGGGGCAGGGCTGCGCCTGCAGGCAGCTGCGTCGAGATCCCTGCCTGGTATGACACCACGCCGACGACGGCGGCGATGATCAATGTCAACACCACCCACAGAAAACTGAAACCGCGTCTCATGTCGATCACTCCTTGAATCGAGGGGTTGACTGCACGCCTCTCATGGTTCCGGGAGGTTGTGAGCGCGGTGTGAAGAAACTAGGTGCGCCGTGTGGACATTACGATTGGACTGATGGCGAGGCAGCTTCGTATGTACACAGTGAAGCCTGGCGAGATGGAGGCATTCACCGAGGAGTGGGGAGAAAGGATTCTTCCACTGCGCCTGCAGAGCGGTTTTCGGGTGCTGGGACCGTGGGTGATCGATGAAACAAACCAGTTCGTTTGGATCCTCGAGCACGATGGCAATTTCGAGCTTGCCGACTCCCGCTATTACGAGTCGCCCGACCGGAAGGCGGTGGACCCGGACCCGATTCGCCACCTGGAGAAGAACGAGCACTGGATGCTCCGCGAACCGGAGAGCCGCTAAAAGCTGGCGTTCTCCAACTCCACCAACTCCGCGGTCCGCTTCCACAGCGCGCTCTGCGCCGGCTCGTCGGCTGTCGACTTCGGTGGGTCGATTCGCTTTGTCCCTTTGAACAGCCATCCGGTGGTGCCCTCGTGAGCCGGCGAGATCGCCAGGTCAGCGAGGTCTTCGCCGGCGCGATCCGGCGGCCTTGATACCAGGCGGCTGACGATTCGGATCGGCGCCCACGCTTCCCTCATCAGCTCCGAGCGGACCAGGCCAGGGTGACAAGCGTTGGCTCGTACCTCCCATCTCTTGGCGCGGCGCGCGAGCTCGAAAGTGAACAGCAGGTTGGCCGCCTTGGTCGCACCAAAGGTGTCCAGAGCGGTGAATGCCTTCTTGTCCAGGAGACGGTCAACGTCGACCCGCGTCGACGATGGCGCGGTGACAGTGATCACCCTGCCTCTGGCGGCAAGGCTGTCGCGAAGCAGGTTGGTGAGCAGGAAGGGCCCCAGGTGATTGGTCGCGAGCATGACCTCGAATCCTTCCTTGGTCTTGCGGTACTCGCTGGAGAAGGTGGCGGCGATGTTCAAGAGGGCATCGATATGGCCGGCTGTGCGTGATATCTCCTTCGCCGCCGAGCGGACCGATGAGAGCAAGGAGAGGTCGACCTGCATGCTGCCGACGCGGTTCTCCTCGCCGCCCAGCTTCTTGACCAGGGCATCAAGTCGATCCGAAGGCCTCGCGAGGAGCAACACACGGGCGCCGCGGCGAACCAGCACGGCGGCGGTGGCCGATCCGATTGCGCCAGTCGCACCGGTGACGACGACCACCGGATGCAAGCCCGCCATTCCGTCAGTGTCGCCGCATCGCTGCCGGCCTAGCAAGTAGGTTGTGGCAATGGCCCCGCTTATCTGCGCTCACCGTGGTTCGTGTGGGGTTTCGGGATTGACCGCCGCCGAACGGTACGGACGAGCGATCGAGATGGGTGTCGACTATGTCGAGCTCGACGCATGGCGCACTTCCGATGGTGTCTATGTCAACCATCACGACGACCTGACGCCTTCGGGGGTGTCGCCGGCCAGCCTCACATATGGAGAGCTGAAGTCAGAGCTCGGCTCCGAGCTGCTCACGCTCGATGAGCTCCTCGACCAGGTCGCTCTACGGGTCGGCTTGCATGTCGACCTCAAGGAGCCTGGCCGCGAGATTGAGACTGTGCGCGCAGTGCTCGATCGTTGCGCCGAGAGCAGGTTCGTGGTCACGACCGGCGACGTCGAGGGGATCCGAAACATCAAGGAGAGCTTTCCGGCAGTCCGCGCCGGGTTGACGCTGGGCGCGGACATGAGAAACGCTCGGACGTGGGCGACCCTCCGACAACGCATGAGCGAGCTTTTTCCCGGCGAGCGTTTGAAGCGCTCTCACGCCGACTTTGTCGCCGCGCATCAGCAGCTCGCGCGCATCAGGCTGCTCCGTTACTGCGCCGGCAGGGGTTTGGCAGCATGGGTCTGGACAGTCGACGATGAGGCCGAGATCGCGCGCTTCATCGCCGATCGAAGGGTCACTGCGCTGATCACCAATCGTCCTGACATCGCGCTACGTTTGCGCGCCGGCCTACCCCACCACTGATATCAAGCGACCTAGAATTGGTTCGCGATGAAGGGCTCAGATGGCCAGCGTCCTGCTCAGGGGGTTCGTCCTGGGATTCGTGATCGCGGCCTCACCTGGGCCGATCTTCTTTCTATGTCTTAGGCGCACTCTCGCTCGGGGCTGGCTCAACGGGCTCGTCTCCGGGCTCGGCGTCGCCACCGCCGACGGCTTCTACGCAGCACTGGCCGCCTTTGGCATTGGCGCAGTCACCTCAGTGCTCGTCGGCGAGCGGCGCTGGCTTGCATTGATCGGCGGCGCGGTGCTCGTTCTCCTTGGTTTGCGCATCCTGTTTGAAAGGCCCAGCGCGGCCGTGCAAGACGACCGCCACAAGACAGGGGCACCCGCTGAAGCCGCGAATGTGTCGGGTCTCGCGTGGGCTTATCTCTCAACGCTGGGGCTGACCATCACGAACCCGACAACCATCATCTCGTTCGCGGCTCTTGTCGCAACCCTTGGTATCGGGGTCAGCGGCGGCCTTCTGCCACCGGCGCTGCTCGTGCTTGGGGTATTCGCCGGCTCGGCGACCTGGTGGTTCGTGCTGGCGATCTTCGGCGCTGCCCTCAAGGCGCGCGTCACCCCTCGTGTCGTGCGCGGCATCAGCACTTTCAGCGGCCTGGCGATCGCCGCCCTCGGGGTGCTGGCCGTGGTGTCTACGCTGATCGCCGTATAGCCCGACGGAAGTTTCAGCTTGCTAGCGTTGTTCTGGGTGATGACGTGACCAGCTCAAAGGCGCGCACGCGCACCGTGACCTGGGAGGACCCGCTCGCGACGCTGGCTGCTGCGGCCGGTTTGACGGGCCTCGAGTTCATGAGTTCGGTGTTCGAGGGCAGGTTGCCTCCGCCCCCGATCATGTCAACGATGGGCATCACCGGGGGCAAGGTCGAAGAGGGCAAGGCGGTGTTCCTCGGTGAGGCGGGCGAGCACCTCTACAACCCGATCGGTGTCGTGCACGGAGGCTTCGCCATGACCATCCTCGATTCCGCCATGGGCTGCGCTGTGCACACCACTCTAGCTGCCGGAGAGCGGTACACGAGCCTTGAGACCAAGGTCAATTTTGTCCGGGCGATCACCGCCGAGACTGGACCCGTCCGCTGCGAGGGCGTTGTCGTCTACCGAGGTGGAAGGGTGGCTACCGCCGAGGGCAAGCTGATCGCGGAGAAGTCGGGCAAGCTGCTGGCCCACGGAACGTCCACCTGTCTCGTCATCTGAGGATGAGGAGAGTGCGCCGGTGAACGATGACTTCACTCCGGCGCAGCTGCGAACGCTGCGCGCGCTCAAGACCCCGCACGGCATTCAACAGTTCCTTGACGATATGCCTTACCACCTGGGCACGACCGCGTGGTCGCCGAGACGAGTCCTGCGCGACCAGACGGCGCACTGTCTGGAGGGCGCGATCTTCGCGGCGGCCGGACTCCGCGTGTTGGGTTACCCGCCGTTCCTCCTCGACCTCGAAGCCGAGCACGACACCGATCACGTCATCGCCGTCTTCAAGGATCGCGGCCACTGGGGCGCGGTCGCCAAGTCGAACTACAACGGCCTCGCTTACCGCGAGCCAATCCATCGCACGTTGCGCGAGCTGGTGATGAGCTACTTCTACGCGTACTTCAATCTTCGGCGCGAACGGACGCTCCGCACGTTCTCACGGCCGGTGAATCTCGCGCGGTTCGACGATCTCCATTGGATGACCACTGACAAACCGGTTTGGTTCATCCCCGAGTACCTGCTCACGATCTCTCACACACCGCTTCTGCGACCCTCGATGGCAAAGCGCCTGACTCGCCTGGACAAGCGGTCGTTCGAGGCAGGGCTCGTCGGGCATCGCTGGAGGTAACCGAGGATGAGGGGAGTTCGCCCATGAAGAAGTACGCCATACATGTCGTGGACGTATTCACTGAACGGCCGCTGGCCGGCAACCAGCTCGCAGTCGTCCTCGACGCCGAAGGAATCCCACCGGAGGTGATGCAGCGAATCGCCAAAGAGATGAAGCTCTCGGAGACGACCTTCGTCCTTGCTCCCAAGGTTCATGGCAACGCGGCGCGGGTTCGAATCTTCACCCCGGCGAATGAGCTGCCTTTTGCTGGTCATCCGACCATCGGGACGGCCTGGGTTCTCTTCAACGAAGGATTGGTCCCGGGCGGTGCGCTCGAGTTCACCCTCGAGGAGGGCGTCGGACCGGTGCTGGTGCGTGGGGAGCGCGCGACTGGCGGCCTGCGGTTCTGGATGACCCATCCCAAGGTGACATTTGGCGAGGTTCTCTCAAATAGGGCGGCGGCAGCAGCCGCGCTCGGCCTCGAGGAAGCTGACCTGCATCCCGACGCTCCGATCCAGGTCGCCAGCACGGGCCTGCCCCACGTCTATGTGGCGCTCAGGGGCGCGCGGGCCGTCGACGCTGCCATCTCCGAAAAGGAGCGCCTCGGCAAGGTGTTCCGGCAAGGCGTATTTCTGTTTGCGGCGAGCAGCGAAAACCGACTGTACAGCCGCATGTTCGCGCCACACACGGATGACATTTACGAGGACCCCGCGACAGGATCCGCGAGCGGACCCCTGGGTGCTTTCGCGGTTAAGTACGGACTGGTCAAGCGGTCGTCTTCCGTGTCGATCGTCAGTGAGCAGGGGACCAAGATGGGCCGCCAGAGCTTCGTGCACATCAAGTTGGAATATCCAGCGGAAGGCGACGAGCCGTCGCGGATCGAGGTCGGAGGCTACGTCGTGCCCACGCTCAAAGGTGAGCTGGCCGGCGGCTGGTAAGGGTTAGACCTACTTGTCTTCTCCCTTACCTTCGGGTTCGAGCTTGATCGATGCCGAGTTGATGCAGTAGCGGAGCCCTGTGGGGTCCGGCCCATCGTCGAATACGTGGCCGAGGTGTCCGCCGCAGTTGGCGCATGTCACCTCAGTGCGCTCCATGAATAAGCTGCGATCGACGTGCTCCGCGACCGGCGCCCCCTCAGCGGGTGCGTAGAAGCTCGGCCAGCCGCAGTGAGCGTCGAATTTGGTCTCCGACTCGAACAGCTTGACGCCACAGCCGGCGCACAGGTACGCGCCTGGGGTCTTGGTGTCCCAGTACTCGCCGGTGAACGGCCGCTCGGTACCTTTCTCCCGCAGCACGTGGTACTGCGTCGGTGTCAGGTCGCGCTTCCAGTCTGCCTCGGTCTTCTTCCCGGTCTCTGTCTTCACGCCTTTACTTTGCCACGCCGAGGCCGCCGCGAAACTACCTTCCGGCTGTAGGCTGCTGAGATATGGCAGCACGCAAGCGATCCCTCCTCGACACGAGCACCGCCAAAGGCAAGCACGTCGAGCGCCGGCTGAACAAGGAGATCGTCATCTGGCTTGCCACCTCCGGCACCGAGGGCCGACCGCGCGCGGTTCCGGTCTGGTTCCAGTGGGACGGTGACTCCTTCCTTGTTTACTCGGTGCCGGGCCAGAAGGTGAACGACATCGAGGCCAACCCAAAGGTGCAGCTGCACCTCAACACCGGACCAGAAGGCGAGGACGTAGTGCGCATCGATGGCGATGCCAAGCGGCTGCGCCGCCACCCACTTGCGTACAAGGTGCCCGACTACATAAGGAAGTACGCGGCGCTCGTCAAGAGCTACGGGTGGACGCCCGAAGGTTTCTCCCGCCAGTACCACATCGCGCTGCGCATCCGGCCGACCAAGATCCGCACCGCTGATTGATGGCACATCCGCTGCGGTTTGGTTTGAAGCTGTCCGGCCAGGACACGACGATCGAAGCGCTCCGGACGGTCTGGCGACTCGCCGACGATGCAGGTTTCGACCATGTCTGGGACTTCGATCACCTGGCGTCGATTGGAGCCGGCGGTCCTGATCGGCCGATCTACGAAGGTTGGGCGCTGCAGGCTGCGATGGCCGAGGCCACCAAACGCGTGCGTATCGGATGCATGGTGACCGGCAACACATACCGCAACCCCGCTCTCCTCGCCAAGCTCGCGGTGACCGTCGACCATCTGTCGGGGGGCAGGCTCGAGTTCGGTATCGGCGCTGCGTGGGCTGTCATCGAGCACTCCATGTACGGGATCGAAGGCCTCGACCATCGGGTTGGGCGACTGAGCGAATCGCTGCAGATCATCAAGTCGCTGTGGACCGAAGAGCGGACTGATTTCGATGGCCGCTACTACCAGATGAAGGACGCCATCGCCAACCCCAAGCCACTCCAGAAGCCCTATCCGCCGATCTGGATCGGGGCCTCGGGCGAGACGACCATCCGGCTTGTCGCTCGCCATGCCGACGTTTGGAACACGGGTGCGGCGGAGGTCGACAAGGGCACCCAGGTGATCACGAGGCTGGAGGATGCATGCGGCGCGGTGGGTCGCGATCCGTCGGAGATTCGACGCTCGATACAGCATGCTTGGGACGGTCAGGATCGCTCGCGATTGCTCGAGCAGTCGGCGCGCTATTTCGAGCTGGGCTTCACCGAGCAGATTTTCATGCTCGACCCGCCGAAGGCGATCATGCTGGCGAACAAGCTGGCCGAAGCTCTCCCGGAACTTCGCCAGGTCGAGAGAGTTCGCTCTTAAAGATCTCGACCAAAACGCGCGACAATTGCCGCTGAATCAGCAGAAGTGAAGAGGAGGTAGCCATGGCCGACAGCGTTTACAGAGTGACCGAGCTGGTGGGGACCAGCAGCACGTCCTGGGAAGCGGCCGCGAAGACGGCAGTCGAAACCGCATCCAAGTCCCTCCGGGACCTTCGCGTCGCAGAGGTGGTCCGCCAGGACCTGACGATCGAAGACGGCAAGGTCACCAAGTACCGAGTCCGGCTCAACGTCTCATTCAAGTACGACGCCCCACCGGCGCGGGCGAGTCGCCGAAAGTAAGCAAATCTCCGGCACCGGCTTCGGCCGGTGCCGGCTATGGTCTACGGCGCCGACGCCGCCATCAGCTGGCAGCCTGCAGCCTTCATCTCCTCGAATGCACGCTGGGCAGCCTCCGGGCTTGCGGCGCCGCACAGGTTGATGAGAATCCGCACCTGGAATTCGTGCTTACGAGCGTCCAGGGCGCTCGCCCGGATGCCGTACTCGGTGATGAGGCCGCAGATATCGATGTGGTCGATGCGCTGCTCCCTGAGAACGTCAACCAGCAGGTGGCCGCGAGCGTCCACCGCCTCGAATGCGGAGACCGCTGCCGCGTGCCTGCCCTTGTCGACCACCACCTGGATGATCTTCTCCCGGACCAGGTTGGAGATCGGAGTGCAGAGAACAGCCCCAGTCGTCCCTTTGACCCCGTGGGGTGGCCAGGTGTTGATGTAATCGGGCTTGTCGGAGAAGTGGTCGGGTGGATCTTCGTGAAGGTCGCGCGTCGCCACCACAAAGGTGTACTCGCTGCGAAAGTGGCGGACATGTCGGGCCACATGGGCGACGATCTGGGTGCCGCCCGGAACAGGCAGGGCGCCCCCTTCGACAAAGTCATTCTGGAGATCCACGACCAACAAGGCGTTCCTCATAACCGGCAGCTCACCTCCCCTTAGACTGGCCGTGTGTCATCCGTGATCGTAGCGGGCGCGCGCACTCCTTTCGGCAAGTTTGGCGGCGCGTTCAAGGATGTGCCCGCAGTCACCCTGGGCGCTCACGCGATACGAGCTGCCCTACAGCGCAGCGGCGTCGGGTTCGATCAGGTCGATTACGTGATCATGGGCCAGGTGCTGCAGGCAGGCGCGGGCCAGATCACCGCGCGCCAGGCGGCGATCGAAGCGGGTATCCCCCAGGAAGTGCCGGCCATCACCATCAACAAGGTTTGCCTGTCCGGCCTCAACGCGATCGCGCTGGCCGATCAGCTCATCCGCGCTGGAGAGGTGGAGGTAGTTGTCGCCGGCGGGATGGAGTCGATGTCGGAGGCGCCGTATCTCGTACCCAAAGCGCGGTTTGGCGCACGCATGGGCAATACAGAGATGGTCGATTCGATGGTGCACGACGGCCTGTGGTCGACCTTTCTCAAACAGCACATGGGGGAGAGCTCCGACGAGGTGAACAGTGAGCTCGAGATCAGCCGTGAAGATCAGGACGCTTGGGCAGCGCGCTCGCATGAACGGGCTCACCGTGCGTGGGAGGGCGGCGCGATGGCGGACGAGGTGGCAGTCGTCGCTGTGCCACAGCGTCGCGGCGACGCGGTAAAGGTCGACCGCGATGAGGGTGTGCGAGCCGGGACAACTACCGAGTCGCTTGGAAGGCTGGCGCCCGCGTTCAGGTCGGATGGCACCATCACCGCCGGCAATGCCTCGCAGATCTCGGACGGTGCTGCCGCAGTGGTCGTCATGTCGAAAGAGCGAGCTCACGCACTGGGCATCGAACCGCTCGCGGAGATCGTCGCTCACGGGATGAGCGCCGACCGCTATGCGTGGCTTCACACAGTGCCGGCCCTCGCCATGAGCAACGCTCTCAAGAAGGCGGGCCTCGAGCCCAGCGACCTGGATCTCGTTGAGATCAATGAGGCTTTTGCTGCGGTGGCTCTCAATGCGAGCCGGATGCTGCAGCTGGACGAGGAGCGGGTCAACGTAAATGGCGGGGCGGTCGCCCTCGGTCATCCCATTGGGGCGAGCGGTGCCCGTTTGGTGCTCACTGTGGCGCTCGAGCTCAAACGACGGGGACTGCGAACTGGCGCAGCGGCGCTGTGCGGAGGCGGTGGCCAAGGCGACGCCTTGATCGTTCGGAGGTAGCGGCCAACTTTTAGTCACCTCCCCTCCGGCGGGCGTTGCCCGCCACCTCCCCGGCGAGCGGGGAGGACAACGGCCACGCTACCCGTGGCCTGGTGTCGGCGAGAGGATTCGAACCTCCACGTCCAATCGGACACCAGCTCCTAAGGCTGGCGCGTCTGCCATTTCGCCACGCCGACAACCTTGAAATTATTACTTCACCCTCACCGGAAGCTCCACCCGCCGGGGGGCAAGCGACTAAAGTTCAAGTCTCATGGCATGCGGCGCTGGGCCCGCCGGCCTCCTGGCCGGAAGGTTGACATGAGCGGCAACGGTCAGCACGTAGGCGGCTACCGCGTCCTGCGTGAGATCGAGACTGACAGCCTCGGCGTGATCTACGAGGCGGAGCATCCGCGCCTGCACAGAAAAGTATCGGTGCGTACGATCGGTGCCGGCGTCGCGCGCGATGTCAGCTTCTCGCGCAGATTCTTGCTCGAGCTGCGGTCGTATGTCGCCCTCGAGCACCCCGCCATTCCGCGGCTCTACGAGCTCGCGTACGACGGCGAATGCCCATACCTCGTGACAGAGATGATCGACGGTCGTACGTTGGATGCGGTCCTGGGTGAGGGGGTCAAGTACGAGCCACTTGGGGTGGTTGGGTTGCTGCGGCCGATCGCCAGCGCGCTCGATTACGCGCACGGCAGGGCGACCGTGCATCGCGATGTCAAGCCGGCGAACATCCTTCTCGCGGATGACGGCCGCACCATGCTGACGGGTTTTGGGCTGGGCATGGTCGCGTCCTTTAACACCGGCCCGGGGACGGGCGGTCCCATCGCGCCCGACTATGTCGCGCCCGAGCGATTGGTCGGGCGCGAGGTCGACGGTCGCGCGGATGTCTATTCGCTTGCGGCTGTCCTGTTCGAAGCAGTGACCGGCCGCCGGCCCTTTTCGTCAAAGAGCTGGATCGAGACACTGAGCCGGCGGCTGTACGAACCGCCGCCCAGCGTTCGGGACTCGGTGCCTGAGCTTTCGGCTCCCTTTGCGAGCGTGCTCCAACAGGCCATGGATCGCGTGCCGGACCGCCGCCCTGCGACGGCCGGCGATTTACTCGATCGCCTCGAGCACGCCCTGACATCCAAGGGCAGTAACTCTCAACCGATCAACTGGCTGCGGCGGAATATGAGGCGCAGCGGGAACGGCGCGGGTCCTAGGTAAGCGCCTTCATCGTCGCGTCGTTCGTCAGCGACTTGTCCGGCCGTCGATCATCAGGACGCCTTTGCAAGTGAAGAGCCGGTCGACAACATACCCCGGGTTGATGTTGGTGGGATCCTGCGCAATTGCTGCCCCGATCTGCTGCACGATCTGCTGGGCGGGGACGCTGACACTGAACACGGTGGCCCCGACAGCGAATATCTGAAGCACTCCACCGTGCATGAAGAGCACAACGGTGCCGGTCCAGCTGACGCCGTTATAAGTGCCGCTGCCTGTGATGATCGAGCCCGCGATGGACTCGCCAATGATCGCGAGGCTGAGATTCGACAGACCGGCCACATTGATTGCACTGGCGAGGTCCTGCCCCGTATAGCCATGACGCACCGCTCCGTTCTGGGCGATCGTCGCAGTGGCGCAGGGCTCGAGGGCTGACACACTGAGGAATGGTTCCTCACCTGCGGCGCCGAGCCCGCTGATGCCGACCACGGTGACTGTATAGATGCCGGCAGGAGCGTTCGGCACAAGGACGACGATTGGCGAGCGTCCTGTACCTGAATAGACGTGGCCGTCTGGGGCCTTGACCCTGAGGGCCATCGCGCTGCCCTTGTACCCAAGTGCTGCCTTCACGATTCCACCGCCTGCGAAGCTGTACGTGTACGCCTGCTGCTCTCCGTTGTGGATCGGCGGGCCGATGAAGTTCTGTTCGGTGCCCGGAGTGGTCCCCTGGTTGGATGCGTTAGAGGCTCCCTGCTGCGGGCCGAACGGGTCGTTGGGATCAGGCACGATGGGGCCGGCGGGCCCGACATTCCCCTGTGCGTCGATCGAAGCCTGCTGGCCGGTGGTGAGGTGGATGTGGTTCTTGCCATCGAGGTCCAGCTCGCCGTCGAACAGCTTGACCAGCATCGAGCCGTCTGGATTGACGAGGACCTCGAACTTGGTCCCGCGAACCGACGCCACCGCCGACTGGCCGCCCACCCTGAAGATGGCGCCGCTGGCCAGGTGCTGCACGTTGGTAAAGGTCCGGCCGACCTTCTGGAGAATCGAGGCGTCCTGAAGGTTCCCGCTCTTTGCGAAGTGGGCGGAGGTGAGACTGATCTCGGTGTCGCCTGTCATTCGGGTCAGCGTTCCGTCAGGGAGCTGAATGGCGGCGCGGCCCTTGGCATCAGTTTTGACAGCGTCTCCCGGCTGCACCACGGTTCCTGTGGCGGCCGTCAGGAAGGCGCCACCGGAACGCGCGACCTGGACCGTGGGTTGAAAGACGGTAAGGGTGGCGGCGGCGTTGACTGACGCCTGGGCCGCGCTGTTGAGCCAGAAGAGGCCGGCCCCGGCCAGGAGAAGAACGACGAGCAGGATGATGATGAGGCGGTATCCACCCCTGCGCTTCGGCGCTGGGCGCGCCGCTGAAACCTGCATGTGCGGGAACGATACCTAAAGGGACAGCCACAATGGCCTCTTTAAGCTCGCGATCGAGTCGGCAGGTCCTACCTGTGGCCTTCGATCACCATGACTCCGCCCCCGGTGCCCTTGCATGAGTACACGCGGTCGACTGTGAAGTCGGTCGGGACACTGAGCGACTGGCCGATTACGGATGACAGCCTTGACGCCACCTGTGTTGTGAGGTTGATGCCTCGCACCGTCACCTGGGTCAGCACAAGGCCGAGATTGGGCGACGCCGAGTAAAAGACGACAGTCCACGAGATGGGCACGCCCCCGAGGTCGGAGTAGTAGAAGAGGCGCGCCGAGTTGGGGGATGTTCCCTGGACCTGGAGGGTGACACCAGCGGTTTGCAGCGACTGCGAGAGCTGGTCGGTGCTGAGGGTCTGGCGGACAAACCCGCCGTCATCGATGGGCTCCCCGCTGCATGCTGAGTTCGTGGCGAATGCCAGCGAGTAGGGTTCGCCGCCGGCTGGTATGTCGACCCCGCGGACGATCGCCTTGTAGAGACCCGGCGGCCCGTTCACGTTGAACTGAACTGTCGTTCCTCCTCTCGAGGTGTGCTGCACGCCGTTGGGATCGACCAACGTGATCGTCATCAAGCTTCCCGGGTAGCACAGCGCAACCTTGACGGTGCCTCCCGGGGAGTGATAGTCGACCGTGGCCGTCTGTCCGGTGGCCAGGTTGTCACCGGTAGTCGTCTGCGTAGTTCCTGGCGACGTGCCCACCGCAACGGCCCTTGCGCACTGCGCAGCCAGCGCGTACGGGTCCTGGGGCTCGGGCTGGATGGCTCGTTGGTTGGCCAGCGTTCCGTTCGCGTCGGCGTCGACCTGCTGCCCGGCGGTCAGTGTCACTGTGGTCTTTCCACTGACCTTCACGGTTCCGTCGAACACCTTGATCAGGTTGGTGTTGTTAGCGCGGACCAGGACCTCAAATTCCGTACCGCGCACCTGGGCGCTTACAGAATGGCCGCCGACCTGGAAGGTCGCGCCACTTGCGAGGTGTTGGACGTTGGCAAAGGTGCGGCCGATCTTCTGGACGATGTTCGCAGACCGCAGGCTGCCGTCGGGCGAGAGCTGGGCTTCGGCCACTGTCACCACGGTGTTGGGCGCAAGGCGGACATAGGACCCATCCGGGAACTGGATCGCGGCGTGCCCCCCGTCGCCGGTGCGAGCCGAGTTTCCGGCGGTCAGCTCTTGCCCCGGCCGTGCTGGGTGAAAGCCGCCCGAGTTATTGGTGTCGACGTCGACAGGCGTCGTGATCACCACCAGCGCAGCCGGCGATGGGACTGAAGCTTGCGCCTGGACGATGAACAGGTAATAGCCGCCGCCCAGGATGAGGAGCACGACCAGCACAACTGCGATGAGGCAACCACCGCACCCGCAGCCGAAGCAGGAGCGCCCAGCCTTGGCCGGCGGCGGAACTGCCGCTGCCGGCGGCGGGACCGGTGTGGCGGTGGGCGGAGGGTCCGGTGGGGCGACCGGCGCAGGAACCTGCTGGTCCGCGGGCGCCGGAGGTGTCTGGTCTGTCATTCGCAGCGAAGGTTAGCTGGCCGTCGTCTTGAAGTCGACAACCAGTCGCGGGGGATCGGAAAGAGTGAAGGTTCTCAGGCAAGCGGGGCGGCTGAGGCCCAAGCCCCACGACAAGTAGCCCTCGAAGTCTTCAGTCAGCCGAGCCTCCTTCAGGACAGGGAACTCGGCATGCGAGAAGTCGGTGGGGCCGGTGTAGGTGCCTGCCCCGGTCGCGGAATGAACTTGCACGAGGGCTCCGGCTGTACCGCTGAGCGTCACTGACTGGCCGCTGCCACCTGCCTTGAATATCGGCTTCGCCTGCCGCTTGACCGTGTAAGCGGGCACCTTGGCGCTGAACTGGATGACGAAGCGGTCGTAACCGACTTGCTGCGCGACCCTGACGCTCGTGACGTTGGCGGCGCCGGCGGTCCCTCCGGCGGCGTCGGCGCACCTGAAGGCCGGCAGATTGGTGCTTGGGGGCTCCGGCGGAGTCACCGACGGAGGCGTGATACGCGGCGCTGAAGCAGCCTGTCCCGGATTGCTGGTGGTGCCTGCAACGGGGCTCGCGAGGGGAGTCGCGCCGCCCAGGCCGCACGCGGACAGGAGCGCGCAAAGGCCAAGTCCGGCCGCGATGCGCATTGCCCAATGGTATTGTCGAGCCCCGTTACGGCCGCGCCGAGGTGGCGGAACAGGCAGACGCGTCGGTCTCAAAAACCGATGTCCGCAAGGACGTGCGGGTTCGACTCCCGCTCTCGGCACCAGGTTGACTACGTGATTCACGTTGGAAGCCTGACACGGACGGCATTTTCGCCATCGTGTTATGGATACTGTTACGCGCCAGATAGCACTCTGATTGAGGAAGACTTTAGGTTTGTCAACTCTGATCAAGGAAGTCTCACAACCCGAAGGTGAGATCCCCGAACCCGTTCAGCGCGACTACGCGGTCCTCAAACGACGCATCCAGGATGCGGGGCTGATGGAAAAGCGCCCCGGGTTTTACGCGTTCAGCATCACCACCAACCTGGTCCTCTTCTTCGGCTGTCTCGCGGTTCTTTTCATCGTCAAGCCATGGTGGGCCCAGGCTCTGACCGCTGTTTTCCTTGGCATCATCTCCGGCCAGCTTGGATTCCAGCTGCACGACTCTGGTCACCGCCAGATGTTCGCGGCAAACTGGAAGAACGCGCTGGTCGGTCTTGTCACGGCTGATGCGCTGCTTGGAATGAGCTACGGGTGGTGGGTGCAGAAGCACAACCGGCACCACGGAAACCCGAACGACGTCGACCTCGACCCTGACATCGACGTCGGCGCAATCGTCTACACCCACGAACAGGCGATGGCGAGGCGCGGGCCGGGGCGGCTACTGGCCATGTACCAGGTGTACTTTTTCTTCCCGCTGACGACCTTCCTCGCCTGGAGCATGCACGTGGTCGGTGCGACTTATCTCATCAAGGAAGAATCGCGTTACCGCCGCCTCGAATTCGGCCTACTTGCCGCCCACGCGGTCCTGTACCTCGGCGCGATGCTCTTCTTCCTTGGGCCGTGGTCGGCGCTCATGGTTGTGCTCATCCACAAGGGGGTCGGCGGCGCATATCTCGCATCAGTGTTTGCGCCCAACCACAAGGGCATGCCGCAGACCGACAGCACCACCCGGCTCGACTTCGTGCGAACCCAGGTGCTGACAGCTCGCAACATTTACGGCCATCCCCTCACCGATTTCTGGTACGGCGCTCTCAACTACCAGATCGAGCACCATCTCTTTCCTGGCATGCCGCGCATCAATGTGAAGCGCGCTCAACCGATCGTGAAGCAGTTCTGCGAAGAGCGCGGGATCGCGTACCACGAGACAACCTTCCTGCAGTCCTACCGCGAGCTGCTTGGCTTCCTGAACGAGGTCGGCGAACCTCTAAGGACGGCGAAGGCCAACGGCTGACCGGCCGCTACCAGCTCCCCCCGCCGCCACCGCCACCGCCGCCTCCAGAAAAGCCTCCACCGCCGCTGAAGCCGCTCGAGCTGCCAGAGCTAGGTGGGACGTAGGTGATGGCGCTCGAGATGTTGGTGTTCATGGACTGGAGGCTGCTCGATAGAAGGGCGGCCTGGAAGGGCGCGTTGCCCACGTACCACGAGTTGGTTGCATTGGTTGTATCGATCCCTTCGAACGCTTTCGCCCACTGGCTGACGCACCCGAACACGATCGCGTAAGGCAGGAGCTCGGTGAAGATCTGCGCCTTTTCGGCGAACTGCTGTCGGTACTTCTCTGCGGTGGTCATGTAAAGGCGAAACCCGAGCGTGTGCTGCATCAGATCGCGACCGGCCGCCGTGCGCTGCGGCATGAATGGGAAGGTGGCGGTCAGCACGATTCCGACGATCACTACCGCCAGGCCAACAAAACCCCAGCCGAGAGCGAGGCCGAGCCCGACCGTCAGAGCGAAGCCGATCAGGACCACCGAGCAGCCGAGGCATCCCCAACCCAATCGGGCCTGGTTGGGGCTGCTCGTGAACAGGCGGCGCGAGACGGCGTCGGAGTACATCTCGTCCTCCGCCCGCTTCAGCGTCGGCGCGAACGTGCCCTTCAATTCGGAGAGCTTGATCTCGGTGCGACCATTGAACAGGCCGTCCAGGATCGTCTTCTCATATGGCAGCAGCGCTTTCGCATTGCCGCCGGGCTTCCAGGTCAACGTCCAATCCCACTTCCCCGGCAGCTCGGTGATCGTGAGGTATCCGCGCACCGCGAGATCGACGATCGTCGCAGTGACGTCCTTGGGGTCTGCGCTTTCGTCGAGGATGAGCCCGAGCTCGGCGGGTCGCATCTTTTGCGGAGGCCCGAACTCGACCACGAGCGTGTCGCGCGCGAACAGCGGCCGAGTCTGCTCGGGCTCCGTCGGTGCACCAGGCCGGGCAGAGGGATCGCTTGCAAGGTAATGCTGCGTCAGGTAGGTGCGGTCGCGGCCGTGCGCCCAGAAGTTCCAGCCTACGAGGCCGACGCCGAGCACTGTCAGGAGGCCAGACAGTCCGAGGATCGGGGGCGAGGCTTCGAAAGCGTCCTGCGGGAACTCGCGCTGGCGAGGCTCGAGCAACGGCGGAGGGACCGTTACAGCACCCGATGTCATTGCGGCCACGACCGACAGCTCCTCGCCCGAGCCGAGCTTACGGGTTGAGGAGAACTCCGCCGTGTCGCCGGATTCAGCGTGTCTGCAGGCTTCAGTTGAGCCCGGAGCGCCCTGGAAACATGTTGCCTTCTGCAGGCTTCCGGAAGGCACGCTCACACTTGCGGTCACTGATGTCTTGGGGACCGGCCACAGCGGCCCGTCCACGTTCCAGAACACCTCGTCGTGATCCTCGAACGAATTCATCGCCCCGAACACGGTGTACGTGATCACGTATCGCTGCCTGCCGGTGACCAGGACGTCGGCGTCGCCGATCTTGATCACCTCGTTGTCATTGCTCACCGAGTCGTCATAGGTGAGCGCGTTCGAGCCGTCGGTCACTGACTGCACCTCGAGCTTGTAGAAGCGGTCCTGGGTGGAGTCGTAGCGATATCGAAGGGGGATGGTCCTGAAGATGCCGTGCTTCTGGAGCGATCCGAAATCGACCTTGATGTCTTCGACGACCGTCATCGTTGAGTCGCCCGCAACAGCGATGTCAGAGTGAAACGACGTGATCACCCAGGCCTCATCGGCGAGCCCGGCACGGCTGGATGCGATCATCAGCCAGGCCGTCACCATGCCGGCGAGACCGAGGCGGCCGGCCGATGTACCTAGCTTCATGTTGGAACGGATGTTACTTCGGCTGTTACGGTGCAACGCCCATGCTGAGCAAGCGCGTGACCCGGTGGTGTTTCGTATAGTCCTGAAGCGGGCAAGGTGCTCGCATCCTCCAACCGCGTGATCAGTACTGCCCCATGACGCACATGAATCTCCGGCACGACATTCGCAACTTGGCGATCATCGCTCACGTCGACCACGGGAAGACGACGCTGGTCGACGCCCTTCTGAAACAGAGCCATACGTTCAGAGATAACCAGGACATGGGGACGCTGATCATGGATTCGAACGACCTCGAGCGAGAGAAGGGCATCACGATCCTCGCCAAGAACACCTCAGTCCGGCACGAGGGTGTGACCATCAACATCATCGACACCCCCGGCCACGCCGATTTCGGTGGTGAGGTGGAGAGGGTCCTCAACATGGCCGATGGTTGCCTCCTGCTGGTCGATGCAGCCGAGGGCCCCATGCCACAGACCCGCTTCGTCCTCCGCAAGGCTTTCGAGGTGGGCCTCCGCATCATCGTTGTGATCAACAAGGTCGACCGCAAGAACGCCGACCCGAAGGCATCGCTGGACAAGGTCCACGACCTCTTTCTCGAGCTGGCCGAGGACGCCGACCAGCTCGAGGCGCCGGTCATCTACGCAGTGGCCAAAGAAGGTCGCGCCGGCTCGGACCCTGACGACCTTGCGCCTGACCTCGAGCCGTTGTTCAAGACAATCATCGAGCACATCCCGCCTCCGGTCACCGAGCCGGGAGGCTTTCAGATGCTTGTCGCGAACCGTGCTTACGACGACTACACGGGGACCCTTGCGATTGGTCGCATCTCGCGTGGCAGCGTCGCGCCAGGCGATGCAGTGGCCGTGCTCAATGCGGCCGGCGAAGCTCGGCGGGTGAAGGTCGTGCAGGTGCTCGTGTACCGAGGCCTTGACCGCGTGGCAGTGCCTAACGCGAGCGCCGGCGACATTGTGCTGCTGACCGGTCTCGAAGAGATCGCCATCGGCGACACGCTCGCCGACCCCGAGTCGCCCGATCCGCTGCCGCGCATCGAGATCGACGAGCCGACGGTAAGGATGACCTTCGGGGTCAACACCTCCCCCTTCACCGGCCGCGAAGGCAAGTTCTCAACCACCCGCCAGCTGAGGGCGAGGCTGTACAAGGAGCTCGACGTCAACCTGGGGCTTCGCGTGGAGGACACCGAGGCCGCCGAGCGCTTCCTCGTCAGTGGTCGCGGCGAGCTTCACCTCGCTGTGCTCATCGAGACAATGCGCAGGGAAGGTTTCGAGTTCGAGGTCTCTCGCCCGGAGGCGATTGTCAAAAGGATCAACGGTCAGCGGATGGAACCGATCGAGCGGCTCACCGTCGATGTCCGCGAGGAACATCTTGGCGCAGTGACTGAAGCACTGGGCAAACGGCGCGGCGAGATGATTGAGATCAGCTATGACTCGAAGGGCGGCGTGCGACTCGAGTACCTGATCCCAACGCGCGGCCTGATTGGTTTCCGCAACAGCTTCCTGACGCTGACTGCAGGCACCGGCCTCATGGGCTCGATCGGCATCGGTTATCGGCCATGGGCCGGCGACTTCCGGGAGCAGCGCAACGGCGCTCTCACCGCGTCGTCACCGGGCACCACGCTCGCCTTCGGGCTGGCCGGCGCCCAGGAGCGCGGCACCACTTTCATCGAGGCAGGGGAGGCGGTTTACGAGGGGATGATTGTCGGCATCCAGAAACGCCCAGGCGACATCCGGGTCAACGTCTGCCGCGAGAAGAAGCAGTCCAACATCCGGTCCTCGACCTCCGACATCTCGGTGCGGCTGACGCCTGCCTCGAGGCTGAGCCTAGAGCAGAGCCTGGACTTCCTGGGCGACGATGAGCTGCTCGAGGTCACGCCGAAGCATTTGCGCCTCCGAAAGCGCCATTTGACAGAGGTCGATCAGTCGCGGGCGAGGCGCATCTCGGAAGTACCCCGCCCCGAGCGGGTGAGATCAGGCTGAGATCGGATCACGGGGTTCCGGGAAGCTTGGAGGTTCGGTTCTGGCTGTCTGGGGTATAATCACCTTGCCGGCACAGTGCAGGCGCTCACCGCAGGCTCCGTTTCTCGAACAGGCCCGCCGAGTTGAGTTGGCCCTAGTTCGAGAGATAGGAGATGGAAATGCCTACAGGCACCATCAAGAAACTGGTCGCGGACCGTGGCTTCGGCTTTATCGCTGCCGAAGACGGTAAGGAATTCTTCTTCCACAGGAGTGGCACCGAAGGTGACTTCGACAGCCTCCAGGGTGGCGAGAAGGTATCCTTCGAGATCGAGGCGAGCCCCAAGGGGCCACGCGCGAAGAGCGTTCGCACCCTCTAAGGGTTAAACGACCAATCAAAGCCCCGGGCCT
>DATLPO010000075.1:0-44947 GCA_035535675.1 Candidatus Limnocylindria bacterium | reverse complement strand
CGCCAGGGTGCTGACCGGCGGCAAGCGGCTCGATGGCAACGGCGGATATTTCTTCGAGCCGACGGTTCTCACCGACGTCCGGCCGGGGATGCCCGTCTACAACGAGGAGACCTTCGGGCCGGTGGCGGCGGTGATCCGAGTACGCGATGCGGAGGAAGCGCTCCGCGTCGCCAATGACACCGAGTTCGGGCTCGGCTCAAGCGTCTGGACCAAGGACGTCGAGCGCGGCGAGATGATGGCCGAGCGGATCGAGGCAGGCCTCGTGTTCGTCAACGGAATGGTGGCCTCGGACGCCCGCCTTCCGTTCGGTGGTGTGAAACGGTCGGGATACGGCCGAGAGCTGTCGTCGTACGGAATCCGAGAGTTCACCAACATCCAGACCGTCTGGGTGGGCCCCGCGAAGACCTGACCCCGGGCGCTTTGCGCGCCCCTGTCAGGGTCTCGATCAAAATGGGACCGCTGCAATGACAACGAAGGTCACTCGGGGGCACGGCCTCCTCGAAGGATTCCTGGCTCGTCAGAGGACCAGACAAGCGCAGAAGTTGATTGGCGTCGACCGGCGTCACGGACGGGTGCTTGACATCGGCTGCGGCTCTTTCCCGCTGTTTCTGGCCAGCACCAGCTTCGCCGAAAAATTCGGCCTCGATCGAGTTGCTGTCGGGGTATCCGATGATGTGCGAGCTCAGGACGTCAAGTTGATCGAACATGACTTGGCCTCGGGGCGGGAGTTGCCCTTCCCTCCCGACTTCTTTGACGTCGTGACAATGCTGGCTGTGTTCGAGCATGTTGACCCAGACCTCATTACAAACCTTGTAAGGGAGGTTCGTCGAGTACTTCGACGTGGCGGTGTCTATGTGATGACTACACCGTCTTACTGGACCGAAGGGCTTTTGAAGCTGCTCGCGGGACTGGGCATGGTCAGCCGCGAAGAACTGGATGAGCACACACGCAACTACCGGCATCCTGACATCAGATCGATTCTTCTGGACGCCGGATTCGCGGTGGACCAAGTCCGGCTTGGTTACTTCGAGGCTGCCATGAATACGTGGGCCACGGCAGTCAAATAACGGCGCGGCATTCAGGGAGTGTGGCTTTTATTCGGACGAATCAGCGGATGATGACTTGCGAGCTCGAGCTGGCGGCGCTTGTGGTACTCGTGGTCGAGCATCGGACCGAACAGCGTCCTATCGGATGTCATCCTTAACTTGACCAGAGTCCTCAATGCCTCGACCCCGTCATGCCAGGTCAGCTTTTTCCCTTCTTCATGGCTGCGGGCGTAGTAGCGGATCGGGACCTCGTGAATCCGGTAACCGAGACGCAGGATCCGTGCGGTGATGTCAGGTTCGATGTCAAAGCGCATGCCACTCAAGTTGAGCCGCTTCCAGAGCTCCGAGCGCAGAACTTTGTAGCCAGTCTCCATGTCCGAGAGATAGCAATCGAATAGAACGTTGGTCGCAAAGGTGACGACCTTGTTGCCCATCACGAACCAAAAGCTGTGAGAGGTTTGTCCAGCGAAGCCCCGCACGCCGTATACGGCGTCCGCCCTGCCTTCAATCAGTGGTTCCACAATTAATGGGTAGTCACGTGGGTCGTACTCGAGGTCCGCGTCCTGAACCAAGGCGAACGGCAAACGCAGCTCACTCACAGCTCGCCGGAGTGCCGCTCCCTTGCCTTGGTTGACCTCGTGTCGGAAGGTTCGCAACCGCTTATGGCGATTCGCAACACGCGACAGGATTGGCCAGGTACCGTCGGTGGAGCCGTCGTCGATGGCGATCACCTCGCCCACCTCGGGTCGTGCGAGGACATGGTCAAGGATCAGCTCGATTGTGCGTTCCTCGTTATAGGCGGGGATCATGACTGACAGTTGGCCACGCGACTGTCCCGACATCGGGCCCACACTGTAGCGCTCTTGCCTCAGCTGGCGAGTTCGGGTCCTGGGACTACTGGGACCCTTCGAATCCATCTGCAATATCTCGAGACTGATTGCTTGCTAACACACCCCGGCTGCTCGATTGAGCTTCGCCAGATGCTTTCGGGCCAACACCGAGTAGGAGTCTTTCAGTGCCTTTGCAGGATTGAGGCCGAGGCTGCGAGCCTGCCCAGGTAGAACCTCGAGCGGTCCTTCGAGTTCCACAAACCAACCATATTCCAGCGTGTCCAGCGTCACGGTTACGGCTCCGTCGAGCATCCACATCGCCCGGTGCTTGTTGTAGGTGAACGCAACTCGAAAGCCGAGCTCGGTGAGCAGGTCGAGGGTCGCGTGGGCGTCCTTGACCTCGACCTCAGTCTCTTCACGAACCTTGACCCCACCAACGAAGTTGGCCGGACCCTTGGCCGTGAGCACCCCTCGCGGACCGCCGTTAAGGACCCGCAGCCGCAGCGTCGTGCGACGTGTGGATTTGCCCGGGCCTTCGAACCTGTAGTTCTGTTCGTCGTATTTGCCCTCGAGCCGCGCTCCTCTCTTGCGCAGGATGGCGCGCAGCCGATCATGAGCGTGAGAACCGGCGACCCGGAACTTCAGCTCGCATTCGACGCTTCGGTCTCGGAGGCGATGATGAGGATTTCGCGGAGCCATCTGTGGAGAGTAGCGGTAGAGCCTTGGCGCCGGTTTCTTGGCGAGATTGAGGACGGCAGCCACCATGATAAGTTGGGTTACCTTGATGCGTCCGTCGCGGCTGATCATCCTCAACCTGATTGCGCTGACCATCTACCTATTGGTGAGCTGGGCATCAGGCTCAGCGCGGCACGTTTACTCCGAAGTCTTTAGCCGCCCTGACTCGCTGGAGTACCGCGCGGTTGCAGATTGGATCTTTGGAGCTCGGGCCGGCACGGAGGCTTCGGCCTGGCGTCCTTTCCTTTATCCACTGATGCTGGGCCTGGCTCAGCGTATAGGGGGGATTCTCGGCATTTGGTTCCAGAACATTGCCCTCTGGTTCATCATGCTCAACGTTTCGGCTGCGGCCACTTACCGGTTCGTGAAGTCCAATCGGGCTGCGGCCCTCGTGTTCGTCGTACTGGCGACGAACATATCGCTGATCCTGCTCACCTTCGAGGGATTGACTGAGATCACAGTGGTGGCTTTGCTGGCGGTCTGGATCTACGGTCTTTCGCATCTCACCAGCAGGCCGACCGCATCACAGGTTGCGTGGGCCCTCTTACCGGTGTCACTGCTCGTGGTCGTGAAACCGGAGTTCGAGTTCCTTCTGGCGGTCGTGGTGGTTGTACTGCTCGTCGGAATCGCCAGGAGCCCAGGGCGAGGGCTCGCCACATTTGCACTCGCCGCTTGCCTGATGCCGGTCGCCATTCAGCTTGCAGTAAATGTCCATTTCAATGGCTTCTTCGGCATCTCGAACATCGGGGAGAAGGCGATTCGCGGGTACTTCCTATCTCGCTTAGATGTGGTGATTGGACAAAGCAGCGATGTCGAAACGGCGCGGTTGAAATTGGTTGGCCTCAGCAGTCTCGATGCCGCTCGGCTCGTGCTAAACCATTTCGGCGACGCCGTTGCCGTGTTCGTCTCCACGTTGCTGGAGAACCTTTTGGCGGGATCCAACTTCCTAATTCACGGTCACCCAAGCATTGCGCGTGTGATCTTGGCTATGCAAGCCACCTACTTCATCCTGTTGGTGGCGATGATCCCATTCGTGGGGGTGGCGCTTCGGCGCGCACGTGATGGACGGCTTGCGCTTCTCTGCGTCGCGACATTGAACGTCTTCGTCGCAGGTGGTTTGACTTTCTCGCAGGGCGACCGCATCACGATCGTCGCGCTCCCCCTCTGGTTGGTCGCTTTCGTGCTTGCGGTGAAAGAAAGGTCGGGCAGTCCTGAATCAGCGCCCGCGTCGACTAGCGCAGCGTCGCGCCACCCGCACTAAACCGACCTATAAGGCGGCTTCTTTCTTGATTCGGTAAAGCGCGGTCACCACCGCCGTGCATTCGTCTTCGACATAGTCGAGACCTGCCGCCTCTGCGATATTGCGCGCCTCCCCCGACCGAATATCGAGTTGGAGCCACAGCGCCTTCGCGCCGACGCCCACCGCCTGCCTAGCGATCTCCGGAGCATCGGCGGCAGGCCTGAACACGTCGACAAGATCGATCTTTTCAGGCACCTCCGCCAACGAGCGGTACACCTTTTCACCAAAGAGGACATCCGCGAACGGGTTGATCGGGAAGATGCGAAAACCGCGTCGCTGGAGGCCCTCAGGCACCGAGCCTCCTGCTTTGTTCGGATCCCTGGAAGCGCCGACCACGGCGATCGTGGTCGAGTTCTCCAGGACCTCTTTCGAGCTTCGGCCCAAACCCTTACGCCGCGCGGATGCCTGACTCGGCAGGCTGCTCGAGCGCGAACTCGAGGACCTCTTCGACCCGGCTCGCCAGGTGGAACGTCATCACCTTGCGCACGCTGTCGGGCACGTCGTCGAGATCTTTCTCATTGCGCTTCGGGAGGATGACCTCGGTCAGGCCCATACGGTGAGCCGCCAACACCTTCTGCTTGACGCCGCCGATCGGCAGCACCAGGCCCTGCAGGGTGACCTCGCCCGTCATGCCAACCGTGCTCCTGACCGGTCGCCCGGTGAGCAAGCTCACGATGGCGGTGGTCATCGTCACGCCGGCGGACGGTCCGTCCTTGGGCACTGCGCCTTCTGGCACGTGAATGTGGAACGCCCTGTCGGCAGCGTCGGCTTCGATCTTCAGGTTGGCCGCGTGCGAGCGGACGTATGAGAGGGCGATCTGCGCCGACTCCTTCATCACATCTCCGAGCTGCCCGGTCAGAGTCAAGTTGCCTCCCTGTCCGTTGGCGTTCGTGGAGGTGGCCTCGACGAAGAGCACGTCTCCACCGATGCCGGTCACGGCGAGCCCTGTGGCCACGCCAGGCACGGCTGTACGAGCCGCGACCTCGTTGTCGAACCGTGGCTTGCCAAGGAACTCGCGCACGCGGTCAGGCGTGATTGCAACGGGCGGGGTGAGCACCTTGGTGGCGACCTTGGTCGCAACCTTGCGTGTGATCTTGCCGAGCTCGCGCTCCAGGTTGCGGACACCCGCCTCGCGGGTGTGGTCGGTGATCACCTTCATGATCGCCTCGTCGGTGACACTGACCTCCTCGGGGTTGAGGCCGGCCTGCTTTACCTGCCGCTTCAAAAGGTGGTCACGCGCGATGGCGACCTTCTCCTCCTCCGTGTAACCGTCAAGCCGGATCAACTCCATGCGGTCCAGCAGCGGCGCCGGGATCGTCTCGGACACGTTGGCGGTCGGGATGAACAAGACCTCCGACAGGTCGAGGTCGACCTCCAGGTAGTGGTCGCGGAAGGTGTTGTTCTGCGCGGGGTCGAGGACCTCGAGCAATGCGGCCGATGGGTCGCCTCTCCAGTCGCTGCCGACCTTGTCGATCTCGTCGAGCATGATGACGGGGTTCTTGGTGCCTGCCTCTTTCAGGGCGCGCACGATGCGGCCCGGCAACGCGCCGACGTAGGTGCGCCGATGGCCACGGATGTCAGCCTCGTCGCGGATTCCGCCAAGAGAGACGCGCGTGAACTTACGACCAAGCGCGCGAGCAACCGACTCGCCCAGCGAGGTCTTGCCAACTCCCGGAGGCCCGACCAGGGTGATGATCGCGCCCGACCCACGGCCGCCGAGAACCTCGAGCCCGCGCTCCTTGCGCAGCTTGCGCACTGCAAGGAACTCGATGATGCGGTCCTTCACGTCGGCCAGGCCGGTGTGGTCCTCGTCGAGGATCCGGCGCGCCTCGGCCAGGTCGTAGTTGTCGTCTGATCGCACGTTCCAGGGGATGTCGAGCATCCAGTCGAGGTAGGTGCGGATCCAGCCGTACTCGGGGTTCTGTTCGCTCGTGCGCTCTAGGCGGTCGAGCTCGCGGTTGACCTCGGTAAGGACGCTCTCGGGCATCTCTGCCTTCGCGACCCTCTCGCGGTAGGTCGAGACCACGTCGGTGCTGCCCTCGTTGAGCTGCTTCTTGATTGCTTCCAGCTGCTGGCGGAGCATGAACTCGCGCTGGGTCTTCTCCATGCCTTCGGCGACATCGCTGCGGATCCTTTCCTTGAGCGACGCATCGGCAAGGATCTGCTTGGTCCAGCCGATGAGCTTGGCAAGGCGCTGCTCCAGGTCCAGCGTCTCGAGGACCTCGAGCTTCTGTTCCATGCTGAGGTCAGGCGAGTAGCCCGCCAGGTCGGAGAGGTGGCTCGGGGTCTTGGCGGCACGCAGGAACTGCACAACCTGGGGAACGCCCCTCGACTCGACGAGGTTCTCCAGCATTGCGCGGTACTCACGGCCGAGCTCAATCGCCTTTTCAGACGGTTCTGGGTCGGGAATGGGGTCGGCCTTGACCCACAGCGCGCCTGCGATGTCGGCCTGGCCGCTGCCCAGCCGGGCGCGGTACTCGCCACGGATCATGAAGGCCTCGGCGCCGGTGGGGAGCTCTGCCGAGTCGCCCAGGCGGGCGACAGTGCCGATCTTGCCGAACTGTCCATCGATGCGGGGGACCAGCAGGATCAGCCGGCTGCCCTGGCGGGCGGCCTCGATCGCCGCCTTCTGGGAGTCGCCTTCGACGGCAAGGGTGACCGTCATGTGGGGAAGGACGACGACGTCGTCCATGGGGAGGACTGGTAGCAGCTCGGACTTCGGGGTTTCCATATGTAGAGAAAGCTTTACCCTTCCCGGCTAATTCCCTAACACGGACTGTCGGGAGGGCCCAGGGCGCCGTTACAGGGAATCCAGGTTCTCCACGATGGCCTCCTGCGACGACCTCGCAATAATCGCCACGGCCTCGACGTCGGAATGCTCGTTCGACTCGATGTGCGGCACAAAAGGCGGCACAAACACGTAATCGCCGGGCTTGGTCCGGATGCGAACCTCGCCCGAACCGTCCCGGTAGACGAACTCGGGGAACCCGGAAAGCACGTAGATGGCACTCTCAGTGACGCCGTGGTGGTGGGCGCCTGAAACTGCGCCCGGCGCCATTCGCACCTCGCCCATCCAGATGCCTTGAGCGCCCACCGTCGTCTCGCAGATCGTCGCCGTTCGTTGCATCCCGGACGTCTGGGCGGTGCTGCCTGTGCCTCCGCCGGCGGGCACATGATGCAGCGCTGCTTTACTCACACCCATCACTAACTCCGTTGGGGGTCGGCGCCGTTTCTAGACTCCCGCTCGCTGCCGGCCCTGGCGGGCTACAGCATCGATGGTAACTGCGGCCAGAAGGACTCCGCCCGTAACCATGAACTTGACGTCTGATGCTGCGCTAAGTAGAGCCAGGCCGTTGTTGATCGACCCGATGACAAGCGCTCCCGTGAGGGCCGACCACACCGTGCCTCGCCCGCCGAAGAGGCTGGTGCCTCCGATCACCGCCCCGGCGATCGCGTTGAGCAACGTGTCCCCTGTGCCTGAGTTGTAGTTGACAGCCAGCAGGCGCGAAGCCCCCATGATCCCCCCGGCGGCGGCCATCGTTCCGCAGAGCGCGAAAACCGCAATCCGGATGCCATTGACCGAGATGCCCGCCCGCCGGGCGGCCTCGGCGTTGCCGCCAACCGCGAAGATGTGCCGCCCGAATTTCGTTCGAGTTGTAATCAGGTCGAAGCCGACGACGAAGCCGAGCAAGATGAGGAGGGAGAGCGGCACCCCCTGGTCGGAGGCCATGACTGCGGTGGCTCCAAGGATCACCGCCACGATGGCGCCGAACTTGACAAGATCGCCCACCAGCCCGCCCTGAGGCAGGCCTGCAACAAAACGCCGGCGCCGCCTGATTGCCAGGTCCGCGCCGAGCACGACGATAGCGATCGCAGCAACGCTCCAGCCGACGGACGGGGGGAAGAAGAGCCCCGCGAGCTGGACGATGGTCTGGTCGTCGAGGTTGATGGTTCCTTTCTCGCCCATCACGTGAAGCTGGGCGCCAAACCAGGTCAGCAGCCCGGCCAGTGTGACCACGAAAGACGGAATTCTGAAGCGGGTGTAGAAGAAGCCCTGGAATGTTCCGATCGCGGCGCCGACCAACAGGCCCGCCGCGATGGCAGGAGCTGCTGCCCATCCGTGCTGGACGCTGAGCACCGCCGTAACGGCGGAGGCGAGGCCGTAGACGGAGCCGACTGACAGGTCGATCTCCCCAAGGAGCAGGACCAGCACGATTCCCACCGAGACGATCCCGATATCAGCAATCTGCGAAACGAGGTTCGTGAGGTTACGGGGGCTGAGGAAGAGCGGGTTGAGGAAGTAGAAGACGAGCCAGATCAAAATCAGGCCCGCGATGACAGGCAGCGAGCCTACGTCGCCCGACGTTACTCGGCGCCAAAAAGCCTGGGCATTGCTGACGGCAGGCGTTCCTGTCGGTGCGCTCGGCGCGCCGGCTGTGCTCATGCCTCGGGTTGGAACTTGCCGAACTCGGCACCGGTGATCGCCGCCACGATTCGCTCTTCGGAGGCGGACTTGCGATCGTAAGTCCCAACGCGCTTACCCAGTCGCAGCACGACGATTCGGTCAGCGACCTCAAATACGTTGGCCAGGTTGTGGCTGATCACGACGACGCCAAGGCCCTGGTTGCGCAGCCTGAGAATGAGCTCGAGAACCTGCTTGGTCTGCGCCACTCCCAGCGCGGCAGTCGGTTCGTCAAGCAGAACAACCTTTGCCTTCCACATCACCGAACGCGCCACGGCGACAGACTGGCGCTGGCCGCCGGACAGTGCAGCGATCGGGTTGCGAGGGTTTGGAATCTTCACGTCAAGTGACTTCAGCACCTCTCGTGCGCGCTGCTCCATCCGCTCCTCGCTGAGAAACAGCACAGGAGGCTCGACCTCTTCACGGCCGAGATAGAGGTTGGCGACGACATCGAGGTTGTCGCACAGCGCAAGGTCCTGGTAAACGGTTGAGATGCCAAGCGCGGCGGGATCTTTGGGACCGTGCACTGCGACGTGATGGCCCTCCCACCAGATCTCACCCGTGTCGGGGATGTTGATGCCGGCGATCGTTTTGACGAGGGTCGACTTGCCGGCGCCGTTGTCGCCGACGAGTGCCACCACCTCGTTGGGATAGACATCGAAGTCCACCTCTGACAGGGCCTGGACCGCGCCGAAGCGCTTGCTTATGGCGCGGAGCTGAAGGATCGGTTGGCGGTCGGTAGCTGTGGAAGGCGGGGGACCGCCCGTCGGAGCAGTGGGCGGGTGGCCGCCGGGCCACCCGCCAGTCTCAGTCACCGAACGGTTAGGTTACGAGATTCCTGCCGCAGCGCACGCCGATACGTAGTTCGACGTGCAAATGTCGGCCGCTGTCCAGAAGCCGTCCTTGACGACTGTCGACTGGATGTTGGCCTTCGTAACGGCTACGGGGGTGAGGAGGACCGACTTGATGTCGGCCTTGCCGTTGTTCACCGTCTTGCCGTTGGTCATGTCGGAGGGCACTGCCACACCGAACGCCAGGTCGTAAGCGAGCGTCGCTGCGGCTTCGGCCTCAGCCTTGATCGCCTTGTAGACGGTCATCGTCTGCTCGCCTGCCACGATGCGCTGAATCGCCGCCAGCTCAGCGTCCTGACCCGTGATCGGGGGAAGGGGCTTGAGGCCGGCAGACTTCATCGCCGCGATGGCGCCACCGGCGGTGCCATCGTTAGCAGCCAGGACCCCATCGACCTTGTTCTGGAGCGCTACGAGAGCACCCTGCATCTCTTTCTGTGCGTTGTCAGGCTTCCAGCCTGGGGTGTCATATTCCTTGCCGTATTTCACCTTGCCGTCAAGGACGCTGTGCGCGCCCTGCTTGAAGAGCTTGGCGTTGTTGTCGGCAGGGTCGCCGTTGATCTCGACGATCTGCGGGTTGGTCTTGCTGCCCAATGCCGTTAGTAGGGCGTTCCCTTGCAGCGCGCCGACAGCCGCGTTGTCGAACGACAGGTAGTAGTTGAGGTCGGCGGTGTTCAGGATCAGCCGGTCGTACGAGATGACCGGGATGTTCGCGGCTTTCGCCTTGGTGACGATTGCAGCCGCGGCTGCGCCATCGACAGGGTCGAGCACGATGACGCTGGCGCCGTTGGTGATTGCCGCCTCAGCCTGCGTTTGCTGAGTCGGGGCGTCCTGCTTGGCGTTGCTGTACAGCAGCTCGCAGTTGGCGCACAGCTCCTGCAGCTTCGCCTTGAAGTACGGCATGTCCTTGGTGTCGTACCGCGCAGTGGTCGCTTCCGGCAGCAGCAGGGCGATCTTCTTGCCAGCCGTGCCGCCCCCGCCTCCGTTGCCGCCGCATGCCATCAGGACGAATCCCAACAGCACGAGCGCCGGCCCGAGCTTACCTAGCCTCATATTGGACCTCCATGTGTCCACACACATCTTCTTTGTCCCTGTCGCCTTCTTCCCGTGGCCATACGGCCCCCAGGGCGAGAGTGCGCCGACAACAGGTCTACTCAGAAGGCACCGCCGGCCCCCCAGGCCGGCATAAGGAATCCGCTGCCCACAGAGAGCATAGTTGAATTTGTCTTCGGTGGCGATGGGCGGCACGGAGGTCAAACAGATGGCACCACAGGGCCCGCTGCGGGTGCTCTACACGGCCGAAGCCATGGCCGTCGGTGGGCGCGACGGTCATGCGAAGACATCGGACGGGAGGCTCGAAGTCGACCTCGACGTGCCCTCGGAGCTCGGCGGGTCAGGTGGGCCGGGCACCAACCCCGAGCAGCTCTTCGCCTGCGGCTACGGGGCGTGCTTCCACAACGCCCTGGAAGGCGTGGCGCGCCGGGCCAAAGTCTCGATTGAGGGCTCCTCTGTGACGGCCCGAGTCGGTTTCGGGCCGATCGGCGAAGGGCGCTTCGGCCTGACGGTCGAGCTGCGGGTCCACCTTCCGGGAATAGATCAAACGACGGCCGAGAACCTGGTCGCCGGCGCCCACGACCGCTGCCCATACTCGAACGCCACGCGGAACAACATCCCTGTGGAGCTGACGATTGTCGAGGGTACCGAGCCTATGATCGAGCAGTGACACGCTCGCGTTTGGCGGTGCTCGCCGTCGGGCTTGTTGGTGCGCAGGCCGGCCATATGCTGGCTTTTCAGTTGCGCTTCGGCTCGGCGGCGCAGCATTTGCAGAGCTCGGGAGCACATGCCTACTTCCCGACTCTCGCGAAGGTAACCCTCGGGACCATCGCGGCGGCTTTGTTGGCGGTGCTGCTGGTGATCGGTCTGGCCCGGGTGCTCAGCAGGGGCTCCGGGGCGAGGTGTGTCGCCGCGCCGAAGTACATCGAGCTGCTGGCTGCGCTCTTCACCATCCAGCTGATTTCCTTCATCGCGCAAGAGGCCGGCGAGGCGATGATCTCCGGGGGTACCTTGGGAACTGCCCCCGACCTTCTGCTGTGGGGCACATTGGGGCAGCTCCCGGTCGCTGCGATCGCGGCGATCGCGCTCGGTTGGCTCTCGACACGCTTTGAGTCGGCAGTCGTCGAGTTGCGGGCTGTGCTCGCGCTCACCCGGGCCCGCCTCCAGGCGTTCCCTGTGGTCCTCGCGCAATCTCCCGTGCCAGACCGCGCGCTTCTCCTCTCCTATGTGGCAGGGGGATCGCTCGGCAAACGCGGGCCGCCTTCCTCCTCGCGCTTCAGCCAGTAGCTGATCGCAGGCGCGCCCACGCGCGCGTCATATCAATACGAGGAGGAAAAGTCGTGAGTCGTTACCGCTTTGTCATCGTTGCCGCAGTCCTGGTGGTCTTTGTCGCAGTCGGCGCTTATCTGCTCTTCGGCAACAAGAGCTCGGGGCCGCAGATCGTCACCATCAACGTGACTGTCACAGGGGGCACTTCAATGAAGCCACCTGACCTGTCAGCCCACCACAACGACACGGTGACCATCAACATCACCAGCGACACTGACGGTGAGGTGCACCTCCACGGTTACGACATAGCTTTCGAAGCAAAGGCGGGACAGGTCGTTTCGCAAACGTTCAAGGCTGTCAACACCGGCGATTTCCCCATCGAGTGGGAGTCAACCAGCACGGAGCTCGGCCATCTGATAGTGAATCCGTGATGTTCGCCTCAGGAATCGCCCTTCACGGCTTCGGACTTCGCTACGACCTTCCGGCCCCGCTGTACTGGTACCTGTTCGCGGCCGCCGGCGTCGTAGTCATCTCCTTCGTGCTGGTTGTCGTGTTCGCAGGCGAGCAGGTCGGCGCAAAGGCAGTGCAGTACCCCCGCCGCGCCGCGCCGTCCCTGCTGCCGCTGGCGCGGTCGCCCCTGCCAAGAGGTGTGGGGGGGACGGTAGGGGTCCTGGCGCTGCTGGCGATCATCGTCACGGGACTCTTCGGCCCCACGAACGCGGCGTTGAACCCCGCCGAGTACCTGGTGTGGATTTTCTTCTGGGTCGGGACGGTGATCCTGTCAGGGCTTGTCGGCAACCTCTGGTACCTGTTCAACCCCTGGACGGCGATGTACGACCTCATAACGCGGGTTGTGCGGCTCGGTCCTGTCTGGAAGCTGCCCGACGTTGGAGTGTGGCCTGCGGCCGCCGCCTATTTCGCGTTCGCCTGCCTGGAGCTGACCAGCGGGATGGCCAACCGCCCCTGGGTGGTGGCGATCCTTGCCATCGCCTATACGGCCTTGACGCTGGCGGGGATGATCCTTTTCGGCCGCGACGAGTGGCTTGAGCACTGCGAAGGCTTCACTGTGCTGTTCGGCATCGTCGGCAGGTTCAGCCCGCTCGAAGCCGAGCGCGACACCACTGGAGCGATCACCGCCGTCTACATTCGCCCGTGGGGCGTCGGCTTGCTCAAGCCCTCGCCGACCGGCTGGGATCGCGTGTTCTTCGTGATCCTCATGCTGAGCACTCTCGCCTTCGACGGCATATTGGCGACTCCGGCCTGGCAGGACTTCAACATCACGCTCGAGCCGCTCTGGCTGCCGATGGGGCCGTGGGGCTTCTTCGTCGTCAGGACCCTGGGGATGACCCTCCTCACCGTCGCGTTCCTGCTTGTGTTTATCGCTTTCATCGAGATGGTGGTCTTCTTCGGCAACCGCAAGGTCGACCTGGTGGCGACGGCGACAGGATTTGCGCTCACGCTCGTTCCGATCGCCCTTGTCTATAACGCAGCTCATTACTACAGCTACTTCGTAATTCAGTCGCAGGCCTTCATCCCACTCCTGAACGATCCGCTTGGCAAGGGGTGGCACCTGTTGCCGGCAGTGGCAGGGATACAGCCCAGCTTTGCCCTGGCCCAAGCGTCGACTGTCTGGTTCATACAGATCGTCCTGATCGTGGGCGGCCACGTCATCGCGGTCTACCTGTCTCACCTGAGGGCGGGCGAAAGGTTTCGCACCGCACAACGGGCACTTCTGAGCCAGTATCCGATGCTGGTGCTGATGGTCACCTACACGATGACGAGCCTGCTCATCCTTGCTCAATCCACCACCAAAGCCGGCTGAGTTGGGCTGGCCTTTCGATCCCGCCGTTTACGCCGGGCTCGTGGCTCTTTTCCTGAGCCACGCCTGGCTCGCACGTGGGGTCAGCGATGCCCGGAGGAGGCACTCTCTCTATTTCGGGCTTGGACTCTTCACGATCTGGGTGTCGCTCGAGACGCCGATCGACACCATCGCCGACCACTACCTCGACAGCGTCCACATGCTGCAGCACGTCCTGTTGGGATTCGTCGCCCCGCCGCTCATGCTTCTAGGCCTTTCCCCAGACATGGTCGCTCGCCTCGTACGCATTCCCGGCGTGCGGACGATCACCGAGCCCGTCCCAGCTCAGGTCATCGCGGGGGTGGTGATGATCTTGTGGCACCTGCCCCGGCTATATGACGCGACGCTCTACTCGGAGGCGCTCCACATAACCGAGCACCTGACCTTCATCGCCGCAGGCGTGGTGCTCTACTGGCCGATGCTGCAGGCGACTTCGGCGTATGCGCGCTGGCAGATGTCCCCGGGCATCAAGCTGCTGTACTTGCTTGTTGCCACTCTGCCGCAGGACGCCGTCGCCCTCGCTTTGATCTTTTCCCGCGTGCCCTTTTACGAGTACTACACGCATACGCCTCGGTTGGTGGCATCGCTCACTCCGCTAGTCGACCAGACCCTCGCCGGAGCCATCCTGATGGTCATCGGCAAAGCCACCATAGTCATCGCCGCGCTTGCCGTCTTCTTCCGCTGGTTCAGCAGCGATTCTCGCGAAGAAGAAGCGGTCGTCGCGACGCGGCTCTAAACGGGGATCTGCCCGAACCTCGTCCAATGCCGTAGAGGTCCGCGTTCGGCGGCCGCCGTTTCATGTCGTGCGACGATATCGCCGTGAACGGGTGTCACCCTTCGGCTCGCTCCGCACCGATGTGTCCTTCGGACCCGCTCCGCTAGCCGCGTGGCCCGAATTGCACTGGTTCACGATGTCGCGGGCGTCGCAAAGGTCCAGGCAGAGACCCTGCGAGCAGCCGGCCACGAAGTTGACCTGATTCCCCTATCGGAGCTGGGAGCCTCGTGGAAGTGGCCTCTGAAGGCCCTTGCGATCCCGCTACGCCTGGCCGCGTACCTGCCGGTAATCCGCAAGCTGAGGAGCAGTCACTACGACATAGTGCATATCCACTGGTTGAGCCACGGCATCGTGGGCTTGACGCTCGGGCGGCCCTTCTTCGCACAGGCTCATGGCTCCGATCTGCACGTGAACATGCGCAAGCCGGTCCTGCGCATGGTGACCCGGGCCGTTCTCAAGCGTGCGAAGGACGTGTTTTACGTCACGCCAGACCTGCGCGCCTTTGCACTCGATTTCGACTACAAGCTTCGTTACCTGCCTAACCCTGTTCAGGTCAGCGAGGCGACTTCGCCGCCGCCCAGGAGGCTGGCGAGGGCGCTCATTTTCACCATGCTGCACTCGCGCAAGGGGGTGGAACAGATTTTTCCAGCCGCACACAGGTTGAGCACGCTCGTGGAGCTCACGACCCTCGATTACGGCCCTCTGGCGCGGGACTACGCCCAGCGTTATGGCGGTGTCGTGCGATTTGTTCCACAGGTTCCACATGATGAGATCGGCCCCTTCCTCGAACAGTTCGACATCGTGATCGGGCAGATGCGCCAGGGGATCCTCGCCCTTTCCGAGCTCGAAGCCATGGCTGCCGGCCGACCCGTTATCACGGGTATCAATCTGGCCAACTACCCGGAGGACCCACCGCCGGTAATCGTCGCTTCAAACCCAGACGAGATTGCCCACGCTGTCGAGCAATTGAAGGACGACGAAGCGGAGCTGCAGCGACTTTCTCTTGCCGGACGGGATTGGGTTCGGCGCAATCACGGTTTTGCACGTAATTTGCAACAGCTTGAGGAGGCGTACTTCGGCTCTGCTTCGCCCTCAAAGTCCACCGCTCAGTAGGCAGTGCGTGAGGGCCGCCAACCCCCGGTTCCAGTATCGTTCGCTGCCATGCCGACGACCAGTGAAGTAAGGGCGTGGTACGACCACCATTACCTTACAAGGGGTCTGCAGAGCATGCGCCCCGCGCAGGCTTATCCGCGATTCCTGGACCTGCTAGGTACGCGTCCGAACGCCTCACTTCTGGATGTCAGCTGCGGCGCAGGGTCACTTTTGGCAGCTGCCGGGGAGCGCCATCTCGACGCGGTGGGCATCGACCTGTCGCATGAAGCGGTGCGCCTTGCACGCAGCGTCGCACCCGATGCGCTAATTGCTGTCGCCTCCGGGGAGTCGCTGCCGTTCCACAGCTCGACCTTCGATTACGTGACCTGCCTTGGGTCGCTCGAACACTTCCTCGATATGAAAAGGGGCCTCAGGGAGATGATTCGCGTCGCGAAGCCAACTGCGACGCTCTGCGTAATGGTGCCGAACGACACCTTTATCGGTTGGACATTGCGTGGCCGTAAGGGAACCGCGCAGCAAGATGTCAACGAGCATTTGCTCGACCTGTCCACCTGGCGCCAACTGTTCGAGGAAAGCGGCCTGGAGATCCTGCGCGTGACGCCAGATCGTTGGCCCGCGATCAAGTGGCGCGCCATGCCGGGCCGCAGGGCCTGGCTGACAGGCCCGCTGCTGGAGGCAGCGTGGCGATTGGTCCCGCTCCGCTGGCAGTACCAGTTCGTCTTTCTACTGGCGCCCCGCAACACCGACGCTGAATGATCCTTCGCAGGAGCATCTTCACCGTCCTCATCCAGGTCCTCCAACTGGTGACTCTGGTTGGCATCACCATCCTGGTGACTCGAGTTACTGGAGCACACGGACGAGGCATCTACACGCTCGTCGTCTCAGTGGCTGGGCTTTCGGCGATGGTCACCGGGCTTGGGATCAGCTGGGCGGGCATCTATTACATCGGCAAGCGCGAGTTTCCTCTAGCCGACGTGGTTTCGACCCTCTTGACGGTGGCCCTGGCTGCGGCCGTCCTGACCATGGGCGTTTTGGCCATCGCATACGTGTTCTTCCAGCCGACCTACTTCCACGACATGAGCCCGACGCAGGCACTCATCATGTTGGCGCTCACCGCACTTTTCCAAATGGCAACCACCACCTCGTCGATCGTGCTCGGTCTGAACCGCCCTCTCCAATACGCCGGCTTGAGCGCAATCCAGGTGGTTGTGGCACTGGTGATTCAGGTGTTCCTCGCTGTGACGGGCTCCCTCACCGCGACCTCGGCTCTGGTGGCGCTTACCCTCGGACTGGCTATCAGCGCGGGATTGGGCATGGTGCTGGTCGGGCGCGAAGCGCCCATCCGCCTCGGTTTCGATTCGAGGATCCTGCGAAGTTTTTTCAACTTCGGCATCCGTGGCTATGCGGCCAACCTGATGATGACGGTGAGCTACCGGCTCGACGCGCTGATGGTCAACGGCCTGAGTGGTGTGATGAGCCTCGGGTATTACTCAGTTGCCACCGCCATGGCGGAAGGTCTTTGGTACGGGGCCAACGCTCTTGCCCTGGTGATGTTCCCCCACATCTCGTCTATGGATAAGAAGGAGGCGGACCGCATCACGCCAGTGGTCTGTCGCAACGCCGTTTTCCTAACTCTGATCGGGGCAGTGGTGATGTTCGCGGTGAGCCGCCAGCTCATCCTCGCGATTTTCGGACCAGCGCTGATCCCGGCCCTCCAGCCCTTGTGGCTCCTCCTGCCTGGCATCGTCACGCTGACCGTCGCAAAGATCATCACGAGCTACTTGAGCGGAATCGGAAAGCCCATCTACAGCACTTACCTCGCCGCAGGGTCGATGATCCTCACCGTCGTAATGGACCTGGCCCTGATACCGCCCTATGGCATCAACGGAGCCGCCGCGGCCTCAAGCATCGTCTACACACTCACGGCGGTCGCCTCGGTCTGGATCTTCAAGCGTGAGTCGGGAGCGGGCCTCCTGGAGACGATGGTGGTCAGGGCCGAGGACTTCGTCAGGTACAGGCGACTGGTCGATTCGACATGGCGGCGCCTGTTCGCCTCGACCCCAGCGCGATCGTGACCTCTACGCCCTCGTCAGTGGCGGTCAGCCGCCGGAGCGGGTCCAAATAAAAGTCCTCGCTTCGGGACGGTCAGCACCACGCGCGCGACGCGTACCCAGGCACGCCGGCGCTGGCCGCGCGGGTCGGCGAGACCGAGCATCGCTCGGCCCAGCAGCGCAATCCGCATGAGTGGGAGCGTTCGCGGGCGGTGCTTCGCGTAGAAGCGAAGCGTCGAGCGTGCGTGCAGAGGCCAGACATGGGACCGGTCACCACTCGAGCCGCCGCCACTGTGGACCGCCTCCACCGTCGGTAGGTAAACGACGCGCAGATTGCGCTGCCAGGCCTGCAGGCAAAGCTCCACGTCCTCGTAGTACATGAAATAACCCTCGTCAAGGCCGCCGAGCTCGTCACGCAAGAATGTGCCTCGCACTGCAATGCATGCGCCGCTGATCATCGCGACGTCCGTCGGCTCAGTCGCGTGCAGACATGCGTCGTAGGTCCTAAAGCTCGGATTACGGGCGAGCATCGGCGTCAGGAAGGGGAAGAAGAGGCGCGCGCGATTGGCCAGCATCGAGCCAATGGTTGCGTTTGGCCGCGCGGAGACGTTGATGGAGCCGTCAGCCTCGCGTAGGCGCGGCCCGACGACGGCCACGTCCTCGTGCTCGCACAAGTACGCGACCAGCGCGCTGGCGGTCGCCGGAGGCATGACGCAGTCCGGGTTCACGAGCAGCACCACGGCGGACTTGCACCGTTTGAGTCCCTGGTTGACGGCGCGTGAGAAGCCGACATTCTCTTCGTTGGCGATGAGCTCCGCCTGTGGGAACTCCCTTCGCACGATTTCCGCGGTCCCGGCATTGTCCACCACGACCACGTGCAGATCACCTTCGAGGAGCGCGGCCAGACAGGCGGCGATCGAACTACCTGAGTTATAGGTGACGACGATGGCGTCGGCCATGGAGGCTAAATGTTACCGAGCGCTCTACGAGCCGCCGGCCAGGCCAACTCTAGACTGGACCCGACGTGAATCAGCGACAGTGCACCGTTTGCCTCAACACAATCGGCAACCAGGAGTTTGAGGCTTCAGAGATGATGTTTGGCACCCGCGACCGATTCACTTATTTGGAATGCGCCACCTGCGGCTGCCTTGAGCTGTTGAGTCCACCAGCCGACCTCTCCGCGTACTACCCATCCAACTATTACTCGAAGGCGCGTGGTCAGGGCGAAATGTGGCTGCGCTTCCTGGTGAGTCCCTCCATATCTCGATACTGGCTCGGCCGACTGAGTCCGGTCGGTTACGTGCTCGGTCGCGGCCGCCAGCGACCGCCGGTCCTGGAGTGGCTCGGCCGTCATGGGGTGCAAAAAGGGGCGCAGCTGCTCGACGTGGGATCGGGCGCAGGCCAGCTGTTGTTGTTCCTTCGAGGCATGGGTTTTGGTCGACTTCTTGGCATTGACCCTTTCATCAACGCGGACCTGCGGTTTCCGGGCGGGATTGCGGTCCTGAAACGCCGGCTGAGTGAGGTCAGCGGCACTTTCGATTTCATAGTCTTCAACCATTCGTTTGAGCACATGAAACCGCCGCTGGAGGTGCTAAGTCAGGCGCGCTCACTGCTTGCTCCGGGCGGCAGGGTAATCATCAGCACACCGATCGCCTCGTCTTTTGCCTGGCGTGAATACGGGGTCAACTGGGTGCAGCTTGACGCCCCGCGACACCTCTTCATCCCCACCGTCAAGAGCCTCGAGATCCTGGCTCGACAGGCTGGGCTGCGGGTGACCGAGGCGGCGTACAGCTCAACCGAGTTCCAGTTCTGGGGCAGCGAGCAGTACCGGGCGGGGATACCTCTGAACGACACGCGGTCCTATCGGCGGTCGCGAAGAGGCTCGATGTTCACATCGGCCCAGATCGCAGCTTTCAAACGGCGGGCCGAAGAGCTCAACAAGGCCGGTGATGGCGACACCGCCACCTTCTATCTCGAGGCGAGCTGAGCCTCTGGCAGCTGCTCGAAGCGATCTAGCCCGGCCCTGAGGTGACCTCGTGCGCGCTCGACGGATCCCCGACGCCGATCACCCGGTAGCTGAAACCGGCTTCCTGCAGCTTCTCTGGCTCGAAGAAACCACGGGCGTCGACCAGGGCACGCGCGCGCATCGCTTTGGCAGCGGCCTTCAAGTCCAGCTCCCTGTAGGCGGCGTGCGCGACCATCAGGACAGCGCAGTCAGCATCCCGAAGGGCCTCCATCACGTCGCCCCGGTATTCCCGTACGAATGGGTCGTGGACTGTGACATCGAAACCGCGCCCTGAGAGGAGGCGGACCAACTCCTCGCTCGGCGAGTTCCTGGTGTCGTCGCTGTTCTCCAGGTAGGCAAAGCCGAGCACAGCCACTCGGGCCTTCTGTCCAGGAGCCAGCAGATCGTTTACGAGTCCGGCCACATGGGCGGGCATGCCGTCGTTAATCCGGCGGGCAACGCCGAGCAGGGACTCCTCCGCGCTGCCGCCGAGCGGCGTGGCGAGCAGCCACGAGTCCTTGGGGATGCAATGGCCGCCCACTCCGCCACCCGGCAGCAAGACGTCGCGCCCCGGCACCTTGTTGACCAAACGGCGCACACGCCAGGCGTCACCGCCGACGAGCTCGCATATCAGCGCCAGCTGGTTGGCGAAGGCGATTCCCACATCGCGATAGGCGTTCTCGGCCGTCTTCACGAGCTCCGCGGTCAAGCAGTCGGCGGCATCAAGGTCACCCTCGACGAATGTCGAGTACAGGGAGATCATGACGTCGGACACCTCGGCCGACGAACCACCGCAGACCCGGCTCATGGTGCGCATGTTCCGAAGAAGTCTCCCCGGCATGACCCTCTCCGGACAGTGGCCGAGGTGAAAGCTCCGTCCGTGGAGGCCTGACGATTCTTCGAGAGCCGGCCGCACCACGCTGTCGATAGTGCCCGGGGCGATGGTCGATTCCACGATCACCAGGGCGCCATCCTTGAGCACTGCTCCCAGCTGGACGCACGCCTCCCTCAGTGCCTTGAAGCGCGGCCGATGGTCTGCGTCGACAGGCGTGTCGACACAGATCAGAACCACGTCCGCATCGGTCAGATCCGTATGGGCCGTGCTGGTGGTCAGCTGATGAGATGTGATGACCTGTTTGACAAGGGTGTCGAGCCCTGGTTCGTCACCTTCTATCGGTGACTCACCGCTGTTGATCTTGTCGATGCGCCTCGAATCGATGTCGACTCCGTGGACCTTGAAGCCGGAGCTGGCGAACATGCATGCCGCCGGCAGCCCGACGTAGCCCAGCCCAACGACACCAACAAGTGCGCTGCGGCCCTCGACGGCGGAACGCAGGGCTGCCAGGGTCGCGTTCACCTGCGCGCGACGGTCACTACTCGACCTTCGTCTCCGGACTCGATCAGTGCGAGCGCAAGCCGCAGCGCCTCGGTGCCGTCTTCGCCGCTCACGATGCCCGAGGGCTCGCCCACCACTGCCTTGATGAATGCCGCGAGCTCGGATTGGAGCGGTTCCCGCTTCGGGATGACGTATTTGACCATCGACCCCTCGCTCACGCCACGAAGCATCGTGATCTGCTCCCAGTTGTGGTCGGCCGCCTCCGCGTTCTCGTGGAAGAAGAGGTCCTGGGTCAGGTAGTCGGCTCGGAACATGCCTCGCTCTCCGGTGACGGTGAGCTGGCGAATCTTTGTGGGCGTCAGCCAGTTGATCTGCAGCAGCCCGACTGATCCGTCCGCCAAGCGGAGCAGCCCGCTGACCATGTCCTCCCTTGTCGTATGTACCTTGCGCCGTGTTTCGGCATAGACGCGGACGATCTCGCTTCCAGTCAGGAACCGCATGAGGTCGAGATCGTGCGTGGCGAGATCGATGACCACTCCAACGTCCCGAATCCGCTGCGGAAACGGTCCGAGGCGCTGGGCATCGAACTGATACACGTGACCAAGCTGACCGTCATCCAGCCGTCGCTTGAGCTCCAGCACAGCTGGGTTGTAGCGTTCGATGTGTCCGACTGCGAGCACTCGACGCGCGGACTTGGCGGCGGCAACCAGCTCGTCGGCCTGGGCCAGGGTGGCTGCGATCGGCTTTTCAACCATTACGTGACAGCCGGCCGCGAATGCTTCCAGGACCACGCTGTGGTGATTTTCGGTCGGCACCGCCACCGTAACTGCCTCGGGCTTCTCCTTTTTTAGCAGCTCCTCGACCGAACCGTATCCGCGTGTGCCATGGGTGGCGGCAAGCAGGCATGCCGCATCCAGGTTCGAATCGGCGACGCCGACCAGCTCGACGTCTGGTAGCTGGTGCAGCACGCGTGCGTGGTTACGGCCCATCACGCCTGTGCCGATGACGGCGACGCGGGTCACAGCGCGTTAACGGCGGCCACTATGCGATCGAGGTCCGCATGCTCCAGAAGGGGATGGACTGGCAGCGAAATCACTGATGCCGCGACCCGATCGGTCACCGGCATCTCGACATCGCCGACGACCTCCTTGATGTGCTGGAAAGTATGAGCACCAGCTGGATAGAAGATGCCCGAACCGATGCCTGCGGCTTCGAGTCGCTTCACCGCGTCGTCACGGTCCATTTCTTGTGGCACTCGCACCGTGTATTGGTGCCACACGTGATCCCGCCCATCCTTGACGGTGGGGGTAGCGACGGATTCTATCTGCGAGTTGAGGAAGGCCGCGTTCGCGCGACGACGTTCGGTCGCCTCCGGCATCCTGTTGAGCTGCACGAGGCCAATCGCGGCCAGCACGTCAGTGAGGCGGAAGTTATAACCGAGCATCTCGTGTTGGTAGCGCTTGCGCATCCCATGATTGCGCAGCAGGCGGCATTGATCGGCGATGCGATCGTCGTCAGTCGTGATCATCCCACCCTCGCCGCTCATCACGTTTTTCGTCGCGTACAGGCTGAAGACCCCGGTTCCGAAGGTGCCAACGTGACGGCCGCGGTATGTCGCGCCGACCGCCTGGGCAGCGTCTTCGATGATGGCTATCCCGTGTTCACGGGCCAGCGCATTGATTTCGTCCATGTCGCACGGCTGCCCATAGATGTGCACGGGCATGATGGCTTTGGTGCGGGGCGTGATCGCCGCCTCGATCGCCCTCGCATCGACGTTGAAGCTGCCTTCATCGATGTCTGCGAAGACGGGAGTCGCGCCGGTGAAGAGAATCGAATTGACCGACGCGATGAATGTGAAAGGGCTGGTGATCACCTCGTCTCCAGGCCCCACACCATGAGCCATCAGGGCCAGGTGCAGAGCTGTCGTGCCGGAGGAGGTCGCGATCGCGTGTTGTGAGCCGGTCATTCGGGCAAATGCTTCCTCGAAGGCCGCAACTCGCGGACCTTGCGCGAGCATTCCTGACTCGAGGACTTCAATCACAGCCGCCTTCTCTTCCGGCCCGATCCACGGGCGAGAAAGAGCGATTGGTGGGGGTGAGCTCGACTCAGCCTGGCGATGAGTCTCCGATGTCTGTCTTGCCAATGACTTCGACAATCCTACAGGCTGGGGCGAGGTTCCCGGCCTCCACGGTGAGCGCGGCTCTGGCTCGCCAACGGGCACGTACGATAGCCTGACTTTCGATGATCCTTCGGAAGGGCCTCCTCACAACCCTCATCCAACTTGTTCAGCTGATGGCCCTGATCGGTACCACCATCCTGGTGACTCGCGTCACCGGGGCGCACGGACGGGGCATCTACACGCTCGCGAGCTCGGTGGCGATGCTGGCGTCAATGATCACTGCCCTCGGGATCAGCTGGGCAGGCATCTATTACATCGGCAAACGCCTGTTTCCTCTAGCTGATGTGGCGTCGACCCTCCTCACAGTCTCGACGGTTTCGGCGGGCGTGGCGATGGGCGGGGTTGCAGCTGCGTATCTGCTCTTCCAACACAGCTACTTCCACGAGCTGAATTCGACACAAGCCCTCATCATGCTGGCGCTTACCGCGCTTTTCCAGATGACGACCGCCAGCGCTTCGATCGTGCTCGGAATGAATCGCCCAGTGCAATTCGCGATAGTCAGCCTCACCCAGTGGTTGATGTCGTTTGCGATTCAGGCCGCCCTCGCGGTCGCAGGCTCGCTTACAGCAACCTCGGCACTCGTCGCGCTGGCAATCGGAGCGGCAACGAGCACTGTCCTGGGGCTTGTGATCGTCCGTCGTGAAGTGCCACTGCGCCTGCGCTTCGACCAGAAGATCTTCCGGAGCTTTCTCAACTTTGGCATACGAGGCTACGTGGCCAACCTGTTGATGTATCTGAACTACAGGCTCGATTCATTGATCGTGAACGGGCTGAGCGGGGTGGTGAGCCTTGGGTATTACTCGATCGCCACGGCCATGGCGGAAACTCTTTGGTACGGCGCAAACAGCGTCGCCCTCGTCATGTTTCCGCACGTTTCGTCGCTCGACAGAAAAGAGGCCAACCGCATCACACCTGTCGTTTGCCGCAACGCCATTTTCATGACCCTCGTGGGGGCGGTCGTGATGTTCGTGGTCAGCCGCCAGCTCATCTTGTTTGTTTTCGGACCCGGCATGATCCCGGCCTTGCACCCCCTGTGGTTGCTCCTACCCGGCATCGTCACCTTGACTGCGTCAAAGGTCATCTCCAGCTACCTGGGCGGAATCGGAAAGCCCACGTACAGCACTTTTATTGGCGCGGGGACGGTGATCCTCACCATCGCTCTCGATCTGTTGCTGATACCTCGATATGGCATCAGTGGGGCCGCGGCGGCTTCAAGCATCGTCTACACCTGCACAGCGGTGGCGTCGGTCATGGTCTTCAGGTACGAGTCGGGCGCGGGCTTGCTGGAAACCCTCCTCATCCGGCCCGATGACTTCGTCAGGTACCAGCGCGTGCTCAATTCGACGGTCCGACGCCTGCTCGCGGCGAGCCCTGCAAGATCCTGATCGCTGGGGCGCGATCAGGTTTCGGGCAGTGATTTCAGCCAGACGTGCAGGAACCGTTGATCTGCGGATAGATCTCCAGGGAGTCCACTATCACGTTGCGCTGGCCACGTTGGGTCACCAGCATGCCCAGCTGCCCCCCCGTTTGATAGAGCGTGACGGGCATGTTCACCCAACGAACACCTGGCACCGAGCCGGCCCACGCTAGTTGGGCGGTGACGCTGCCCAGCGTGACCTGAATTATGTTGGGCTTGCTGGTTCCATAGTCGTACACGAGGGCCCCCAGGCAGTAGGTGCCAGCCTTTACCGGCAGGATCGCCTGGCTGGCCGCTGATCGTGGGTCGGTTGCGATCGCTGCCAGGCCGCCCTGGTATTCAGCTCCGCTCAGCACGGACCATCCTTTCGAATCGCCGGCGACAACTCCGCCCATGTCCTCGGCCTGGAGGACGCGGCCGATCACGAATCGGCCAAGGGGTACGGGATCCCCGCCATTCATCACAACGCTCAGCTGGTAGTGGCCGGCCGGTGCGTCGGCGGGAATGGGCAGCGCGTATGTGTCGCTCGAGCTGGAGCTGCCCACCTCGATCGCCCGGCTGAACGCGAACGGCGAACCCAGATCAACGGCTTGCAAGCGCGCGTTGCCAGCGGCGCCTTGGTTGAATTGAACACGGGCGAAGACTGCGCGACCGGCAATCGCCATTTTAGGGCCGACCCCGCTGCGCGCGACCTGCGGGAGAGGTCCTTCTTGTGTCGGGAGGTCGAGAAACTGGTCGAGCATGCGCGGCTCGTACGTGTACAGTCGCCACCGGTCTCCCGACGCGATCGGTATCAGAATTCTGGCGTTGGCAAGCTGCGCCCAAGCAGCAGCATTGGTCCGGTCCATGTCCACCAGAACATCGGTCACCCCGTAGTACTCGAGCACGCCAGCGAGCCCCGCTGAATCGAGGCGTCCTTGCACCGCGTCGAGAGCGTCTGTGCGACGCCGCGGCCCTTCGCGCGCCTGGATCTGGTACGGAGTGTGCGAAAGCGGCACTGCCACCACCTCTCGGCCGGTCAGGCCGGCCAGCTCGTAAGCCATCCGTGGCTCCGCGAGGAGGATTGCCGCTCTGGGCTGCCGATCGAGCGCTGCAAGCCGGTCCCCCCACGCCGCCGTCAAGTCGGTTGAGCGAGTGAACGCAAAACTTGTCGGTGAGCTTGGCGGCTCCTGCAACCGTGCCAGCGGTCCGGTATAAAAGGCAGCCGCCATCGCCACCGCGGAAACCACCAGGACGGCTGCCGCAAGCACCTTCGGACGGCTTCGGAGCGCCGTGATTGCCAGCGCAATCCCCCATCCCCAAGACAGCCATGCGAGCGGCTGCAGCGTAAAGGACACGCGAGCCAGCAGATACCGGCCGCTGGAAGTTGTGGCGAATAGTGGTGTGAGCGCCGCTGCGGGGATGGCGATCAGCGCCGCGATGAGAAGCCCGGCTCCCACCTCTCCCGCTCGCCAGAATCGCAAGAGGCTGACCGCGAAGGCGGTCCCGAGCACCGTCCCCGGGTTGTTGTACCAGTTGCTTGGCCAGACCCAGGTCCACGGATGGTGGACCACAAGCAATGGCGGCGGAAACTGGACTGCCATCGAGGCATATGGAGCAAGGGACGTGAGGGTTGAGATGTCGACTACCAGCAACGGAAGGGCCGCGGCGCCGGCAATTGCGGCAGCCACCGCGAGCCGCTTCAATGAGTGGGAGCGAACGAGGATCGCTGCAGCCACCGCACCACCCAACGAGACAAGAAGGAAAGGGCTGAGTGTCACGTGGACTGCGCTGGCGGCAAACGCGATCGGAGCGGCCACCACGAGCTCGCGTCTCGACCCGTTGTCGACGAAGCGCAGCACGAGAGTAAGGACGAGCCAGGCCAAGAGGTTCCCGAAATGGTTGGGAAGAGCTGCGTAGCGAAAGTCGAAGCTGAGCGCGAGCACTACGTACAGCGCGGTGGTGATCAAGGACGCAATGCCGCTTCGTGTTATCGAGAGTGCTAGGGCGAAGAATGCGAGCACTGTTATTGGCGCGAGCGCAACGTTCATCACCCGCCAGACCGACAGCGGATCGTGGCCGGACAGATCGGAGACCAGCGCGAGCGCCACGTGCCAGGTGCCGGTCGTTGGATCGGGAGCACGCACCGGCGTGGCGAAGAAGACCTCTTTTGGCAGCGCAGTGTTGTTTTCGATGACGGAGCGAATCGCCGCCAAGTGGTAGAAGGTGTCGGCCGTGGCGCTCAGCCAGGGGCCGGAGTAGAGGGCCGATAGTCCAGCCCCCAGGGCGATGGCCCCCACCGCCCACAGCGTCCAGCGCGGTGAGACCGCTTCCCTTGCTTTAGGCCGCACGTAAAAAAGGGTGATCGGCAATCCAATCGCCGCAAGCACGAGAACCACGATCGATACCGCCTTGACTTCCCTGAACCCGAACCCGAGCGCGTAGCCCGACCATCCGACCAACGAGATGACCGCGAGCGAGAGGGCGAAGGCGGGCGCGATCTCGAGCGATCGCGGCATGCCTCGAGGGCCCGCCAAACGCCAGATCACCCAACCGGGCAGGAGGAGGAGGGCTGCCGCCCAGATTGAGATCCAGGCAATGGTCACGAGCTGGCGAGGGCGACGAGCCTGATCATCGTGATGTCGATCAGATTGACGGGGGGATGGGAGCTATTGACGATGCAGACCCTCATGGCCTCGTCACTTGAGCGCCTTGTTGTACTCCATGTCGAACCACATAGCGAACAGGAGGAACTGAAGGCCGCCGATGATCAGCATCGCCACCAGCACGATGGTCGCAGTCGGGATATCGGCCCCGGCGAAGATCTTCAGCCCCGAGTACAACAGACCGATGAGCGTCCCCACGATAAGAAAGACGATTGCGAAGAAATAAAAGAACACGAGGGGATGGAAGTCCTTGACCACGTACTTGAGGAACAGACGATTGACGAAGCCTCGCAACAACAGGTAGCTCACAGTGGGCATGACCAGGAATACGTTCATCGAAGAACGCTCTCCGACCCCATAGCGGGGGTGCGTCGGAACGTCGGCGACCCGCAAGTTGCGGATGTTGAGCTGGATCAGGAGGTCGTTGGGATAGCCGTAGCTGTGGTACAGGCGGTCGAGGTCGAGCGCCATCAACGCGGGCCGCGAGACGGCGGTAAACCCAGACTGTGAGTCCGCCACGTGCCAGTACCCGGAGGCGATCTTGGTCAGCATCGACAGGAACGCGTTTCCGAGGTAGCGCACGTGCGGAGTCCTGCGCCATGCCTCGCCTGTGAACAGTCGGTTGCCCTTGCTGTAATCGGCTTTCCCGCTGATGACCGGATCGATGATCAGGGCGAGGTCGTCGGGGTCAGTCTGGCCGTCGCCCGCCATCAACGCAATCACATCGATGCCGACTTCGATGAAGCGCCGGTACCCCGCGCTGACCGCCGCTCCCACGCCCTGGTTCTTGGGCAGCTCGATCACTGTCAACCGACGGCCCATCCGGCCCTGCCATTCACGGCAGCGTTCGAGCGTGGCGTCGGTGCTGCCGTCGTCCACGACAATTACCTGGTCGACGTATTCCGGCATCGTCTCGAGCACCTTGCCGATCTGGCGCTCTTCGTTGTAAGCGGGAATTACCACGCCCACACTGCATCCGCCTTTCACGTTGGTATCCTAGCCGCCCGACCAAGCACTACGGCGCCCCGCATGTCCTGCGAAGAGCCGCCTGGCTGGGCCGGTCAGCGAGTGCCTTCTATCTGCGCATAGTCGTCCAGCCGGATCGAGACCTCGGTCCCGCAAGCGGGGCAACGCATGAGCATTCCATCCGGCTTGCCTTTCACAGGCTCGAGCTGGTGCCCGCACGCACACGCGAAGCCTTTCAGCCGCGCCGGGTTCCCGAAGACGATGGCGTGGTCCGGAACGTCACGGGTGACGACGGCTCCGGCTCCGACCATTGCGAAGCGTCCGACACCGACACCAGGGAGCACCACCGCCCCACCTCCGACGGCCGCCCCGCGTCGCACGATGGCTTCACTCACAGTCCAGTCGCTGGCCGATTTGAGCGAGCCGTCCGCATTGATCGCACGCGGGTGCTTGTCATTCAGCAGCATCACGCCCGGGCCGAGGAAGACGCCATCCTCGAGGTTGAATCCGTGAAATACGAAGACGCCGTTCTGGAGCTTGCAGCGGTCGCCGACGCGTACCTCCAGGTCGACGTACACGCCATTCCCCAGGATGCACTGGCTGCCTATGACGGCTCCTTCGCGGACCTGGACATGGCTCCAGATCCTGGTCCCGGGGCCGACCTCGGCGTCGTCCGACACATCGGCGGTCGGGTGGATCGTCACGTCTTCGCGGCGGCGCATGACCTAGGAAGCTTCCCTGGCGCCGCGGTTTCTTGCCACGAGACCCCGATACGCCTTCTCCATGTGGGCCATGTTGAGATCCCAAAGCCCGCGCTCGTCGATCAGTTTCCGGTTGACGATGGCCGCCGACGACCGGCGGGTCGCGTCGCCCAGGGCTTCAATCAGCGCGCCGGCAAGTGGTGCGATCTGCCCGACTGGTACCAGCGCTCCGCCAGCGGGGCTGATCCATTCGCGGTTGCCTGGAATGTCCGACACGACCGGGTAGGCCCCGGCGGCCATCGCCTCGAGCAGGGTCACCGAAGTTCCTTCGGATGATGGCACCGACACGTATACCGCCGCCTTTCCGAGGCGTTCCGCCAGCCCGACAGGCCACGTTGCTGTGCTCGCAAACTCGACGGCGTGAGCCACTCCGAGCCGGCGCGCCAGGTCCTCGAGCTGCCCGCGAAGTGCGCCGTCGCCTCCAACCATCAAGCGCGCATCAGGCACTTTGACGAGGACTTCAGGCATTGCTTTGATCACCACGTCCACGTTGTAGAGCGGTCGGTCGAGAGATCGCTGGCTCAGGATGATCGGTTCGCGCTCGCCAGGAGCCACCGTCCTGGTCTGCAGTGCCTCGAGCATCTCAGGCCCGACGCCCAGGACGACTTGCAGCAGTCGGTCCGATGGGGTTCCCATGCTGCGCGCCGCATCGCCCAGCTGGCTGGAGTTGTAAGTGACCAGGTCGGCTTTCGAGAGGACCCATTTCACCAGCCGTCGCGTGATGGCTGAGGCACGAGGGTCGATCAGCAGGTCAGAGCCCCATGCGGTGACAACCATTGGATGGCGCCCCGACAGGGCGGCCAGGAAGCCGTAGTCAGAGACGTAATGTGCGTGGACCACGTCGGGGTCGATGCGGTTGAGCTCCTTGTAGAAACCTGCCGCCTTCAAGCGCGCTGCAGTGACGAGCCGCAGCATGCCAGGAAAGCGGGCCATCGCTGCCACCGATCTCGGCCCGGCCCGCCTCGCGCCTGTTGAGCGCGAGCGCACGAAGTGCACGGTGGGATTGCCATCGAACGTCGTCCTCGGCTGGTAATAGCTGAGCAAGCTCATGTCAAAGCCTTTTTTCGAGAAATGGTTTGCCCACCTCTGGACGTGAATGCTGTCAGGGTTCCCTATCAGGCAAATCTTCGTAGTCGGGTTCATCGTGCGCGCCAGAGTGGAAACATAACAACATGCGTCGATTGAACCTGCCCATCACGGCGGCGGAATGAACCAGGAACACTCGCCCGTTGCCCGAGAGCGGCCAGGGCGTATGGCAGTTCGGCACATCTCGCTGCCCAGCTCCCAATTCAACGCATCGCCGCGGATCGCTGCGATGCTCCATTGGCTGCCACGGCTCCTGCTTCTGGCGTGGGTTGTGACCCTGCCTCTCGAGTTCACCAAGATCTACTTTCCCAACCAGGCGTTTGAGGTCAGTCGCATTCTGCTTGTCCTTTGCGTGCTTGCGTTCGCCGGCCAGATCGCCATCGAACGCGGGGAGCTGAGAGTGCCTGTGACGACGAGCGTGATTGGGTTCGCCCTGTTCATCAGCTTCGCCGTCGTGAGTGCGGCGGCCGCAGGTTCGGTCCAGGGCATCAGGACGGCGGTGGCAATGGTCGCTTACATGCTGATGATGCTCACCGTCTTCAATTTGGTTCGCACTTACGCGGACCATCGCCGGGTGTGGACTGCCCTGGCACTCAGCGCCATCGTCATTGCAGTCGTCGGACTGGTTCTGTATCTAAGCAACGCCTATATCTGGAACCCTCCGAGTGTCGGGATCCCTCGCGTCAACGCGACCTTTCACGACCCCAACATCCTTGCCCGCTTCCTTGGCGTTGTAATGGTGACCACGGTGTTGCTCGCGGCCGACATGGACGCGGGCGCACGTCACCGAGCCCTCTGGGTGGCAGCAGTGATCGGTGCTGCGGTCGTCATTCCAATCACCTTTTCCCGCGCGGGGTGGTTCTTCGCGTTTCTGGTGGTGTTGGGCGTCATTGCATTGGCGACGCGAAAAAGGCGTGCGCTGGCCCTTGTCGGACTGATCGTGGCGATCTTTGCGGCGGTCGCCATCATCGACCCATTGGTTCTGAGCCGGGCAGCCTTGCTCGCTCAAAACCTCGAAAGTCCGTTCCGAAACCATGCGTTCCTTGATCGCGCACCATGGTTGCAGTTCCTGGCTGTTCTGCCGCTGGACTCGGTCCGTCAGTACCTGGTCGGGTCGGGCCTGATCATGTTCGTCGACCACCCGATCTTTGGCATCGGCTTCGGCTACTTCTCGGAAGCGTTGCGGGGCCCGTACGCCGGCCTGGTCCCTGCCGGCGTCGACAACACCGCCTCGCACACATCGGTCATCACGATCGTCGCCGAAACGGGACTGGTGGGGCTGGCAATTGTGCTGGTCACCGGATTTTCGTTTGTCAGGGAATCAGCACGGGCGATTGGCCGGGCGCGTTCAGGTCGGGTACTGGTACTGGCGCCGGCTGTCGGCCTGTTGTTGATCGTCCTCGACAGCCAGCTCAGCGGCAGGCTGTTCGAAGAGCCTTACCTATGGCTGTTGCTGGGGCTGGCGTACTCGGCGCAGGCGGGAGTCGAAGAAAGCGGTTAGACGTCCGAGCCCAGCTTGACTGCGGCTCCCATTTTCTGGTCGCGTGCAGCGTCGCCGGCAAGAAGCCGGCCGAACACGTTGCGAGTGTCGACGACGATTGACCGGTGCGATGCGATCAGCGACCAGTCAACTGTGGTGTGGTCGGTCACGATCACAATCGCGTCCTTCGTCGAGAGGTAGGAGCCGCTGAGTGAGCGAGAGGTCAGCTCAGTTCCCTCGACCGAGATGGATGGCACGTACGGGTCGTGGTAGGTGACGTCAGCACCCTCGCGCTTGAGCAGCTCGATGATTCGGATCGCGGCAGACTCACGGACGTCGCTGGTGTCCTTCTTATAAGCGACGCCGATCAGCGCGATGCGCGCGGCCTGCAGGGCCTTCCCATTGCTGTTGAGCAGCTTGGCCACCTTGGCGACCACGTATCCGGGCATCTGGTGGTTGATACGGCCGGCGAGCTCGATGAACTCGGTGTTGACATGCTTCTCGCGGGCCTTCCATGCCAGGTAGAACGGGTCAACCGGGACACAGTGCCCGCCTAGCCCCGGACCTGGGTAGAACGGCATGAAGCCGTAAGGCTTTGTGGAGCAAGCCGCGATGACCTCCCAGACGTCGATCCCGAAGCTGTCGCAGATCATCTGAAATTCGTTGACAAGGGCGATGTTGACGATGCGAAAGATGTTTTCGAATACCTTGGCGATCTCAGCGGTCTTCAAGCTGGAAACCGGTACCAGGCGTTCGATGAATGAGCCATACCAGGCTACTGTCAGCTCAAGGCTCTCCGGTGTGAGGCCCGACACGATCTTGGGTGTGTTGGTGAGCGTCCACGTCTTATTACCCGGGTCTATCCGTTCAGGCGAGTAACCGACAAAGACGTCCTCGCCGGCGACCTTTCCCTGGGCGCGCAGTGCCGGAACCACTATCTCCTCGGTCGTCCCCGGATAGCTGGTGCTCTCCAGGATCACGAGCGACCCCTTCTTCATGACGGGTGCGAGCGCTTCCACTGCGCCTTTGACGTAAGAGAGGTCAGGTACTCGGTACTCGTCTATCGGCGTCGGAACAGCGATAACCGCAACGTCGACATCCTTCAGTTCCGAATAGTCTCGTGTGGCGCGCAGCCGGCCAGTCGAGACCAGGCGCCGCACGACGTCCGAGGGGACGTCCTGGATGGTCGAGATTCCGGCGTTGATGTCCTGCACACGGCGCTGCGAAAGATCGACGCCGATGACCGAGTGGCCGGCTTGAGCGGCTGCTGCCGCCAGCGGCAGCCCGACATAACCGAGTCCAATCACCGCAACCGAGGCGCTCCTTCCCTCCAGTCGCTCTCGAAGTGTCGTCGCCACCTTCTTGCTGCTCATGTCACTCGTCAGACTACGTTTCCGAGAGCCGCTCTCGCTGAGGGCGCTTGGAGCCCGGGGCTTCGTCTTTCGGGCGGGCGGTGTTACGGACAGCCTTCTTGAGGGTGCGCACGAGCTCGTCGCTTCGTCCTTCCTTCGCCAATGTCTGCACCCTCTCAATCGTCCACGCCAGGTCGCTCTCGCTCGGGATGTAGGGGGCCACCACGTCCAGGATGGAGGGGTCAGAGGTCGGGCGCACGCCTTCGTCTGAGGCGAGCAGCTCTTCATGCATGAGCTCTCCCGGGCGGAGTCCTGAAAATACGATCTCGATATCGGCGCCGGGCCGCATTCCCCGTGACCGGATCAGGGAGTTGGCAAGGTCGAGGATCTTGATGGCAGGTCCCATATCCAGCATGTACAGGTGCCCCGCCTCACCCATTGGAAGGGTTCTCACCACCAGGAGGACCGCCTCACGAATCGTCATCATGAAACGGGAGACGTCCGGGTGTGTGATGGTGACCGGCCCGCCTTGCTCGATCTGGCGCTCAAACAGTGGTACGACGCTTCCACGGCTGCCGACGACGTTGCCGAAACGCACCGCCCAACACAAAGTCGAGCTTCGATGGCCCAACACGATCTCTTCGCACATGCGCTTCGTGCAGCCCATAACGGAGTGGCGCGCCACCGCCTTGTCAGTTGAGATCAGCACAAATCGCTCGACCTCGGCTGCTTCCGCGCAGCGCAATGTGTTCCAGGTCCCGACCACGTTCGTCATCACAGCCTGAATCGGGTGGCTTTCGAGCATCGGTACGTGCTTGTAGGCAGCGCAGTGGAAAACGACCTCCGGCCGTTCCTCAGCGAAAACCGCGCCGAGCTGGTCGCTGTCCACGATGGACACGAGCGCTTCGCGAATGACGACGCTGTGATCTGTCCGTAGCTCCTCTGCGAGGTCGAAGATTCCGCTCTCATTGATGTCCAGGAGGACAAGGCGCCGCGGGTTGAGGCCGGCAATCACGCGGCACAGCTCCGACCCGATGGAGCCCGCCGCCCCTGTCACGAGCACCGTCTTGCCGCGAACGACCTCCTCCGATGCGTCGATCTCGATGTCTCGCTGCGCCCTGCCGACCAGGTCGTCGGCTGACAGCTGACGCAGCGGCATCCCCGAATGACCCGGCAACCACTTGTCGGCCTCCGGGACGATGAAGATCGGCAGCCCGGCAGCGAGGCAGATGGCAAACAGATCGCGGTGTGTCTGGGTGCTTGGGCCTCTAAGGACGAAGGCCACTCCTTCGGCGCGAGTCTCCTCGATCCAGCGGTCGAGGGCCCCCGCCGAGCCCACCACAGGCACGCCCATCACGGTTCGGCCTCCATCGCCGGGCGTGAGGGTCGCAATCGCCACTGGTACCCAGTCGGCATTGGCGTGCTGGAGAAGAACTTTCACTGTTGAATACGCGGACGCGTCTGGTACGACAACGAGCAAGCGGTTCCCTGCCCGTGGAGTCGACGAGAGGAGGCGCGGCAGCAACCGGAAAGCGCCCACGGCGATCACCACCGCGGGTGCGGCCAGGAAGGGCACCAGCAATCGGTAGGGCCGGACCTCGCCCATCATCAAGTTCGCGACACCGAACAAGAAGGTCGCCTCCAAAACTGCGAAGCCGACCGCGAACGCATCGTTGATCCCGGCCACTGTCCACACACGTCGGTAAAGGTGGAATCGAGTCTCGCCCGCGGCCATTGCAAAGTAGGCCATCGCCAGGGTGAGCAGCAGATACCAGGTCGGGCCATTCGTTCCACCCGGACGGCCGCCGTAGCCGAGGTACTGGAAAGCGAGGAGGATGAACCACAGGATCAGCGCCTCGCCGAGAAGAATGACTCCAAAGCGATGGCTCGCATTGAGGACTCTGCGAACCCTGGACGGCACGTCCTCAGGTTCTGCCGGAGATTGCCGCGCAGCCGGCGGCAATTGGGTTTGGGCGGACATTACCTGGAGGAAAAGCCTACAGGTCCGGCCCGGCCCGGGACCGCTACCTCACCCCTTGGGGGGTCGCTGTTCGTGGGGATTGCCATGGGGTGACGATGCTCAAGCCACCGTTGCAGCAACCGGTGCGTATTGCAGGAACCAGAATTGATGCTCCTTGAACATCTCGAGCTCGAGGACCAGCGAGCCCGATCGAGGCGGGGCGATTGTCACTTGAACTGCCACGGTCTGGCCGGGCGCGACGTTCTTGGGGAGGCTGACGACTGTGCTGGCGACCCAGTTTGCCCGATTTGCCGCGCCCCCGGCCGAAGTCGCGAAATGGACATGAAGGTCCACCTTGGTGTAGCCGGTCGAAGGCCAGGTCAGCGTCCCGTTGTTCGTCACGGAAACCGTGAACGTCTGGGACTTGCCCACGACCCAGCTGGTGGGAACGTTGGTGGTGATGTACGCGGCGGACCAGCCTGGCGGCGCGGCCACGACAGTGATCGGCTTGTATTGCTTGAACCAGAACTGATGCTCCTTGACCATCTCCGCCTCCAGGTACATGAAGCCGGCGATTGGCGGAGCCTTCACAGTCACATTCACGACGGCGTTCTTCCCAGGGGCGAGATCCCCAGGCAGCCGGTAGACCTCGCTCGTCGTCCAGTACGCCAGGCTCGCGGAACCTCCGATCCGGCTGGTGAAATGCAGATCGAGGTCGACCCTGTAGGAGCCCCCTGACGGCCATACCGTGTTGCCTGCGTTGGTCACCGTGACCGGAAACGTCTGACTTTGAAGTAGCGTCCAGGTCGTCGGTGCCTTGCTCATGTCGTAGCTCGCGGCCCAGACGGCCGCCACGACGCTGACGTTCAATGACGCCCACTGCTTGAACCAGAACACGTGTTCTTTGATCATCTGGGCCTCGAGTATCAGAGCTCCTGTTTTCGAGGGTGCTGCGAGAGTGACATTGAGGGTCACGCTGCCGCCAGAGGGGAGATCGGCGGGCAGCGAGAAAGTCTTGCTGCTGACCCAGTAGGCCGCCTTCGCCGATCCTCCAGCCTTGGTCGTGAAGTGGAGCTCGAGATCGACCCTGGTGCTGCCTGCAGAAGGCCACGTGGCCCCTCCCGCATTGGTCACAGTCACCGGGAAGGTCTGGCTCTGCCCGGCCACCCAGCTCTTGGGGACCTTGGTCATGTCGTAGGTCGCTTTCCAGCCACCGTAGTGGGTCGCGAGCGCAGACCAGAGCTCGGGTGCTCCGCCGCCATAGTTGAGGGTCCAGATCCCGACGCCGCGCAAGTTGGCGTGAGTGACCAGGTCGTACTTTTTTCCGAGCGACACCGTGTCATCCCAGAACAACTGCCGCCAGCACCCAAGGGTGTTGCTGTACCAGGTATCCCACCGCATCTTCCCGGCAGGGTCATTGGCGTCGCGGTGGGCGACGTATGAGCCGGGACGAACAGAAGGGTCCGTGGCCTCCTGCGAAGCATTCAGGTACGTGTCACTGGTTACGGGGCCTGTCGGGTGCTGGTATTCGGCGGTGCCGTTCCCGACACACGCTTTGCGACCGTAGTACGGGACGCCAAGGATTACCTTGGCGGGCGTCGCCGCCGCCGAATACTCGGCCATGACATCGGTGTCGTTGTAGTAGTAGTTGGTCAGTGGCGAGGTCGGGCCGAGACAGAAATGCCCGCAGTTCGTGGGGGTTCGGTAGTAGTTCGAGTATTCCATGTCGTAAGCCATCACGAAGAAGGAGTCGACGCTCGGGCTCAAAGATGGCACATCAAAAAAGCCGCGCGGGTCGCCGGCAGCTCCCGAGTACGTGTCTATCGATAGGTAATAGGAGCTGCCAAGTCCGGCTCGCAGGTTCGCCATGAACTTGGTCAGTGCATTGCGCGCCCACGATGGATCCGAAGTGTTGCAGGCCTGGTTGACTCCCTCGTAGTCGACATTGACGCCGTCCACCCCTTTTGCCTTCACCTGGGCAATCGTGTTCTTCACCGTGGTGGACGAGTACAGGAGTGCGTCACACATGGCGTTGGGATAGGTGCCACTGTTTTCGCCATTGATGATCGTGAGCACGACTTTGGTGCCGTGAGCGTGCGCTCGGTTGACGAGATTGGTGAGCTGGCTGGAGTTCCAAACCGACAGGCCGGCGTCGTTCTGGAACGTGCCATTCCACAAAACGTGCAATCCGAAGTAGGCGACGGTGGTCAGCAGGTTGAAGTTCCAGCTCGGGTATCCAAACGTTGGATCGCTCAGGCTGCTGCCCAGAGCAAACCCGAATACCTCCCGGCTCAAGTTGCCGGTTCCGACCGCGGCCGTCCGCTGGGCAGCCGGAAGTGCCTGCTTTGGCGCTGCTGCCAGGGCCGGGGGCATCCCCACGGTCAGGACGCCCAGCGCGCAAATCAGTACGAGCGTTTTGCGAAGACTCTGCCAGGACATGGGCGTAGAAGGTTGCCAACTGTACGCGACGCCCCCCGGGAGCGTCAAATAAGTTTGTCGGCTTTCCTGGAGTCCGGGATGGGCACTCCATCGGGGGCGACTGCGGGGCTCTTGCCGATCGCGCCAATCGCAACAACCTCGAGTGCGGCCAGGATCCAGAACTCGACGCTCATGTCGTTCTTCCAGTACGGAGAATCGACGAGCCCATGGATACCCCACAGGACAAAGCTGCCCGAAACTCCCCAGAGCAGCGCACGGTAGAAACCACTCGCGCCCGAATACGCGCGCCAGCCTCTGTAAAGGAGGCCGAAGAAGATCACCGCAAACGCGATCATGCCAAGGAGACCGACCTCAACCCAGAACGTAAGCCAGACATCGTGTGGGTAGATTTCGGGGATCGTGCCTCGAAACATGTAGTGATACCCGCCGAGTCCGTTCCCAAGGATCGGGTGATCTCGCAGCATCGTCAACGTATCTGTGAAGATGCTCAGCCGGCCGCGAATTGTGGTCTGGCTGTCCGACAGATCCAACTGGCCGGCGAACCGTTCGCTCACCACGGGTATCTGCATGACAACGACGACCACAACGATCGCCGCTGCCGCGAGCAACACTCGCGCGCGGCTGGTGACGATGGCCACCACGGCAAGTACCGCGATCGCCAAGTACGCCCCGCGTGAGAGCGTCAGGACCAGCGCGGGCGTCAGGAAAGCCATCCACCCCATCGCCAGCAGCCGGTCGCGGCGCTGATCCGCGAACATGACAAACCCCGCCGCAAGCGCAAACGGCGGCTCGAGGTACATCGCCACTTCGGGAGAGCTCGTGTATATGGCAGTCGGTGGCCCGCCCAACACAAATGTGCCCTGGGCCAAAGTCACAAAGAAGGCACCCACGTTGAGGACAGCGAATATCGAGCTCCCGATGCCGAGGCCGATCAGCACGCCTCGAACCACGTCGCGCCTGCGCATGAGGTCGATCGCCACGTAGAAGATCGCGATTGGCTCGACGAAATAGGCACGATAAAGTCCGAGCGCGTGCCATCGATCCGGTGGCACCAAAACGGCGACTGCGCCCGCCACCAGCAGAAGCGCTATCGGTATGTCGTAGGGCGTTCGATGAAAGTGAAGAGCGCTTTCCTGATGCCGCCCGAACAGGTAAAGCGCGACGGTGGCGACTATCAAAAGCTCGAGCAGGGTCGTCGAGATCGGACCGTATTTCCAGCGCACGACGTACAGCGGCAGACACGCCGCCGTGAGCCCAAGCATGACCGAGGCGTAGCGAATCAACCTGCTGGTCGGGACACCGTCGGCGAGAGCACGCGGCTCATCGGTATGTGGTTCAGAGGAACGCGAGCCAGCGATACCGAGGGCGCGTCTGAACAACGGCGCGGTCACGCGGCCAATTGTCACACTACTCCCGTGCCCAAACGATTTCTCATCCTCACGCAGCATTTCCCTCCTGAGGTCGGGGCCGCGCAGATCCGTCTGCATGCTTTCGCAAAGCAGCTGATTGCACATGGGCACGAGGTGCGCGTGGTGACGGCGATGCCGAATTACCCTCGCGGAGAGGTGTTCCCCGAATATCGCGGACACAGGCTCGTCAGCGAGGAGCTTGATGGCCTGCACATCACGAGGACGTGGATTGTTCCAGCCACGGGGCGCAACGTGCTGAAACGCATGGTGGGCTACCTTTCTTTCGCCATCTCATCGTTGCCGGCCTGCATGCGTGAGCCGCGCCCCGATTTCATCTTTGTCGAGTCCCCTCCTCTCTTTCTCGGTTGCACTGCTTACGTGTGTTCGCGCCTCCGACGGGCTCCGTTCATCCTGAACGTATCGGACCTCTGGCCGGCTTCGGCCCGCGAGCTGGGCATTGTGCGAAACAAGACCCTGCTGTGGTTTGGTGAGGGACTCGAGCGGTTCCTTTATAGGAAGGCTTATCGGGTCACCGCCCAGACCAATGGGATTCGATCCCACATCGCCTCCATCGTGGGCGACGCCAAGTTGATGGTTCTGTACAACGGTGTGGACACGTCGGCTTTCAAGCCGACCGACACCGCCTCGGTGCCCTGGATCGCGCACGGCGAGATCGCTTTTCTCTACGCGGGAACCCTCGGTTACGCGCACTGCTGGGACGTGATACTCGGAGCCGCCGAGCTCCTGCGCTCGAGACCTGACATCGTGTTCCTCCTTGTGGGAGACGGTCCTGAGAAGGCCCGCATGGTTGAGCAGTCGCGGTTGAGAAACCTCAACAACATCAGGTTCGTCGACAGGCAGCCTGTGACCGAGATGCCGGCCCTGTTTGCGAGCAGCCGCGCCATCGTCGTGCCGTTGCGGAAGGGGGAGCTCTTCAAAGGCACCCGACCCTCCAAGATCTTTCCAGCGCTCGCTTGCGAGCGCCCGGTCATCCTCAGCGGCGAAGGCGAGTCCGCCAAGCTCCTCCTTGAGAACCGGTGCGGGCTGGTGGTGCCGCCTGAGAGCGTCCCTGAGTTTGCGAACGCTGTTCTACGACTCGCGGATCACCCCGAGGAGGCGCGCGACCTTGGACGCAGGGGGCGCACGCTGGTCGAGCGCGAATATGGTTGGGACACGTTGGTCGGGGCATGGTTGAACGCGCTTCCGGCCTAGTCGAGGGTGCCGGCAGCGCAGCCGGCGGGCTCATCACCTTCCTTATCTATTCGCCGTTTCCCCGATACTCCGGCGGCCGCGAAAACTGGCTCCACAACCTTGCGCCTCACTTGAGGGAACGCGGCAAGAGGGTGCGCGTGATCGCGTACGCGACGAACCGAGCGCCGTTCTATTCACTCGATCAGTCCGGGATCGAGGTGGTGGCGCTCCCGTCGGTCAGGTACTTCTACCGCGCATTCAGCTTTCTGAACCGGGTCAGCCTGGGGCTTCTCAAGTACGTGGACCTCTTTTTCTTTTATCCGCTCGTGGCCGCCCTGTATCTGGCAATAAAGCGACCCCAAAAGCTCGTCTGCATGAACCCAATCCCTGAAGGAATAGTCGCCCTTCTATCCGGGGTGCCATACGTGGTTTCGGTAAGGGGTGAAGTCGCCAAGGGCATGTCGCAGCACGTCACGTTTCTCGAGCCACTTTTCAGATGGCTCGAGCGGGAGGTCCTACGCCGAGCCATCAAAGTGCTTGCCAACGGCAGGGACACCCAGGAGCGCCTCGCCGGCGCCGCGATCGTGTCCAGGATCGTGCCCAACGGCGTCGACATCAAGCGGTTCGCGGAGCCTGCGCCACCCGGCGAGCTGGGGAGGGAGCTCGAACGTAGAGCCGCCGGCCGGCCGATCATCGCGTTCGTCGGGACCATCGATGAGATACACGGCGTCACCGACGCCATCGACTGCGCTGCGGAGCTGAAGAACGGTGGGGCCAATTTCATGATGGCGATGGTCGGCAAAGGCGATGTGGGCGTCTTCAAAGCTCGCGCAGGGGCGTTGGGGCTAGCCGGCTGGGTGGAATTCATGGGTGAGACCACATCGGTGGTCGAGGTGCTCCAGCGATCGGCTATCTTCCTCGCCCTCAGCAGGGGCGACGTCGGAATGTCGATGTCAGCGCTCGAGGCAATGGCCGCCGCCATCCCGATGGTGGCCAGGGACACCCCCGCGTACAGGCAGCTCATCGAAAACGGCGGTTCCGGCCTGCTCGCATCCAGCCCGTCGCAACTCGCGGCTTGCTGCATGCGGCTGCTGCGCGAACCGGAGACGGCGCGGGCGCTGGGGCATAGGGCTCAGACCGCGGTGCGCGAGTACGACTGGCCTCGAGTCGCAGACGCCTTCCTTACTGAGATGGATTTCCAGCAGCCGGATGTGAGTCGGAGGCCGTGAGTCGAACCGGCAGGTTCGCCGGCTCGGCCGTGCTCCGGTGCAGGCCGTAGATGGTGACCACTTCGATGGCGGCCAGAATCCAGAACTCGAGGCTGAAGTCGTTCTTCCAATATGGCGAGTCGACCAGTCCGTGAACACCCACTACGACCCATGCAGCACCGAGGCCCCATAAGACAGGAAGGTTCAGGCCAGTCGCGGAACCAAATGATCTCCATGCGCGCCAAAGCAGACCGAGGAAGATCACCGCGAACGCCGCCAATCCGATCAACCCCAGCTCGCTCCACGTGGTCAGGAAGATGTTGTGTGCGTACGGCTCAGGGTGGAGGTTGCGAGTTCGGTAGTGGGCCATCACGGTCTGGTACCCGCTGAGCCCGGCGCCGAACAGTGGATGGTCCTTCAGCATCTGGAACGTGACCTTCCAGATCGCAAGGCGCAGCCCAAGCGTGGAATGTTGAAGATCGATTTGATTGGCCAGCCGCGCGGCCACAAAAGGAACTTGAGACAGGGCCAGGGCTCCCACGAGCGACGCCCCGAGTAGCCCCAATCGCAGCCGTAAGTCGCGAACGCTGAGTACGGCCACCACCGCCAGCACGGCTCCGGCCAGAAGGGTGCCTCGCGACAGCGTGCACAACAATGCAGGAAGTACGAAAGCGAGCACCACTGAGGCCATCCACCGGCTGGTTCGGTTGTTGGCGAAGAGGACGAACCCGAATGCCACTGCGGAGATCGGCTCCAGGTATAGAGCGACCGCGTTGGGGTTGATCCCGAAAACTCCCGGTGCATTGTTGGGATCCAGGCCGCCGCCGGCGAGCACAACCGCGAAAGTCACGATCACAGCCAGGGAAAACAAGCAGGCGCTCAATGCACCTACCACCATCAGTGGCTTTGCATCGTCAACTGAGCGAAGAACCGCGGTCGTTACGTAGAACATTGCGATCGGTTCCAACAAAAACGCGCGATAGATACCGAGTGCCGCGCGGTGGTCGGGAGCGACGAAGATCCCGATCGCCCCAGCCACCAAGAAAAAGAAAATCGGAATGTCGTACGGGGTGCTCCTTGGGAGTGGCTCGCGATGGCGCCACAGCGTGATCGCGTAAAGCAGGCAGGTGAGCAATATGAGGTTCTCGAGAAGCGTCGTCGGCAGCGGGCCGGCGTGCCAACGCACGACGTAGAGCGGCATCGCCGCCGCCGTGACAGTCAGCGACCATCGAGTGAGCCGCACAAGCTCAAATTGTTTGGAGTTCAAGTCGCCGATATGTTAGCGACGCGTCGCAGGGCCCCCTGACGTTCCTTTCCGGGGGAGGAAGAAGAGAGTGCGTGCACTAGTATTCCGCTGACTGAATGCCATTTCTTCCGTTCACATGGCCCGCGCCGGGCGTCTGGTCCGGAGCGCCGGCCTCCCCAGGCTCGGCCATCGCCGGTTTTGCCGATGCCTGACGTCATGCGAAGCATGATTGCCAGGCGCCTTGGCTGCGCCCTCTTGAGCGCGGCCACAGCTGTCGCGGTCTCGGTTGCCCCGGCTACGGCGGACTCGGCCGGCTATGCCGATTCGACGGCCGATGCGTCAGTTCCGTCGCTTGTCATAGCGACCCCGGATTACCAGCCCGCCGTGTGGGTGCCGGCCGCCAAATCCAACTACACGGTTGCCGACCGCCCCAACGACTATCCGGTCGACATGATCGTCATCCACAGCGTCGAGGGCAGCTACGCCAGCGCGATCAAGACGTTCCAGGACCCGAACCGCCACGGATCCGCCCATTACGTCGTCTCGTACACGGGCCAGGTCACCCAGATGGTGGCCGAGAAAGACATCGCGTGGCACGCGGGAAATTGGGACTACAACACTCGCGCGATCGGGATCGAGCACGAGGGTTTCGCGAGCAACGGGTTCCCGACGAAGGAGTACTACGGCAGCGCACGGCTTGCCGCCTCGATCTGCTCGCGCTGGGGCGTGCCGATGGATCGGAATCATGTGATCGGCCACAACCAGGTGCCTGATCCTGACAACCCCAACTTGTTCGGCGGCTCTGACCATCACTGGGATCCAGGGCCGCACTGGAACTGGTCGGGCTACCTCGCCCTCGCTCAGTCCTATGCGGCCGCCTTGCCGAGCCCACCCCGGATGGTGCTCACCGCCACCGCCTTCAGCGGTAATGGCAATGCGACCGTGCGATGGCAGCCGGCACGCACATGTCACAACCCCATCGACTCTTACGTGGTGGTCGTCCAGCCCGGCGGAACGCAAATTACTGTGACGGGCACCACCACCTCAGCTTCGTTTACCGGGCTTACCAACGGCGTCAACTACTCGTTCACCGTCACCGCCTACAACTCAGACGGTCACGACAGCGTGGGGTCCAACACGGTCACTCCCGGCCCAACCTGTACCGGCGCCAACCTGACTGCCAACCCGAGCTCATCGCCCGCCGGAGGCGCTGTCGTGTTCACCGCCACGTCAAGCGTCTGCGCCAATCCCAAGTACCAGTTCTCGATTCAGGACGCGAAGGGGAACTGGGTGGTCCAGCAGCCCTTCGGTGGCAACAGCTGGACCTGGGACAGCTACGGGTACGCAGCAGGCGCACATACCATTCGGGTGTCGGCGAATCACCCCACCGGGGATCCCAGCCAGCCCGAGGCTTCCGCCGAATTGACCCATTCGCTCACCCCGTTCTCGATGACCGATTGGCACGCCGTTTATGACATGAGCCAAGCGCCCACGAGCTGGGTGTCGGGTCGCAGTCAGACCTTCCCCGTCAAGGTCACCAATGCAGGAGACGTCATTTGGCCGTCGGAAGGGTACGGCAGGGTAGACCTCATCATCCATTTCGCAACAGTCTCTGGAGGCTCCGCCACCCGGTCCAAATGGCTCAACCTCAAGGGATTCTCGATGCCTGCGAACCTGGCTCCGGGAAAGAGCGTCACGTTCAGCGTCACGATCGCCGGCCCCACGAGCAGTGGCTCGCTGGTGCTGGAGGCTCTCATGCTCAAGGAACACCACTTTTATTTCCAGCAGTGGCAGCCTGTCACCGTCAGTGTGGCCGCGCCGGACAAGACGGCCGGCTATGACATGAGCAAAGCGCCAACCAGCTGGCTGGCAGGCCAGAGCCAGACCTTCCCGGTCACCGTCACCAACACGAGCACCTACACCTGGCTCGCGACGGGGTACAACAGGACCCTCCTCGACCTCCACTTCATGCCGATCGCCGGAGGTGCCGCCAAACGGTCGACCTGGCTGACCAACCAGTATTTCTCACTGCCGGCGAACTTGGCACCTGGCGGCAAGGTCACCGTGAACGTGGCAGTCACCGCGCCTGCCAAGCCTGGTGCGCTTGTCCTCGAGGCTCTCATGCTCAAGGAGCACAATTTCTGGTTCCAGCAGTGGGCGCCGGTGAATGCCACGGTTGCGTCAGCGGTCTGGGCGGCAAGCTACAACCTGGCGGGCGCGCCGGCGAGCTGGACCGCCGGCCAGAGCAATACCGTCACAGTGACCGTGACGAACGCCGGCAACATCACATGGCCATCGACCGGCTCCTATCGCGTCGACCTCGAGCTCCACTTCACGACCAGGACGGGAGGGTCGGTGAACCAGAAGTACTGGCTGACCAACCAGGCCTATTCGCTGCCTGGAGATCTCGCGCCCGGGAACAGCGTGACCATGACGGTCACTGTGAAGGCGCCGTCCAGCAAGGGGTCCATGTACCTGGAAGTGGAGATGATCAAGGAGCACCAGTTCTGGTTCTTGCAGGTCGCGTCCGTCCCGGTCACCGTCAGCTGACGCGAGGGCTCGCGCAGGAACGATAAGCTAGCCCGACAGTGCCCGCCCGAGACCTTCCGAGCCGAGCGCTTTACCAGGGACGCGACCGCGCCGCGGCGCGCTCCTTCCTCTATGCGATAGGCCTGAAGGCGGAGGACATCGACAAGCCTTTCATCGGCGTGTCCAACGTCTGGACGGAGACGATGCCTTGCAACTTCGGGCTCCGCGAGCTCGCGGTTCCACTGAAGGCAGGCATCCGCGCTGCAGGCGCGAACCCGATGGAGTTCAACACGATCGCCATCTCCGACGGCATCACGATGGGCAGCGAGGGCATGAAGACCTCGCTGATCAGCCGCGAGGTGATCGCCGATTCGATCGAGCTCGTGGCGCGCGGCCAC
>DATLPO010000074.1:0-7534 GCA_035535675.1 Candidatus Limnocylindria bacterium | reverse complement strand
CAACAGCAGGCTGCACGAGAGGCCGAAGATCACGGGCCCGAAGAAGAACTCCGCGCCGATCAGGTAGTGGGCGCCAACCTCGTAAGCGACGGTGATGAACCCGTACAGGATGCCGGCCCGCACCCATGCGATGTTGTCGGCGGGGTGAATCGCCGCCGCCATGAGGCCGATGCCCAGGACCGCTGCGGCCGAAGAAGCGTGTGTCCCGATCTCCTGGTCGAGGGGGAAGAGCCGCTCGCCGAACAGGGCACGGGCGGAGCCTGCGACCAAAGCCGCCCCCATCAAGACCATGACCATTGTCAGCAGCAGCCGTCTCATGGGGCGACTTTATACGGCCGCGCGCTCCATCGCTACTCCTTAAGCCCTGCGACCGCAGTTCAAGGTTCCGGACCCCACCGCCTCGAGGCTCGCTGCGCGACCCTGGAGGGACCTCCCCACCTTTAGTGGGGACCCCACCCCCGCGAGGCTCGCTGCGCGACCCTGGAGGGACCTCCCCACCTTTAGTGGGGACCCCACCCCCTCGAGGCTCGCTGCGCGACCCTGGAGGGACCTCCCCACCTTTAGTGGGGAGGATAGACTCGATCTTGTGACAAACGACGTCCACATCACCCCGGAGGGCCTCGAGACCGTCCGCCACGAGCTCGACCAATTGGTCACCGTCAGGCGGCCGGCGATCGTCGCCAAGATCAAGGCGGCGCGCGAATTCGGCGACCTCTCGGAGAACTTCGAATATCACGCGGCCAAGAACGAGCAGGGCTTCATGGAGGCCCGGATCAAGGAGCTCGAAGCGATCATCAAGAACCACGTCCTCATCAAGACGGCCAAAAGCTCAGGCGTCGTGAGCATGGGCAGCACAGTGCGCTTCCGAGAGGATGACGGCGGTGATGAGGTTTACCGCATCGTCGGCCCGTCCGAGGCGGACCCGAAGGCGGGAACGGTGAGCTACGAGTCAGGATTTGGCAAGGCCGTGCTGGGCCGCCGAGTCGGCGATGAAGTCGAGGTCAAGACCCCCACTGGCTCATACAAGGTCCGCATCGTTGGCATTGAGTAGGCCAGGCGCGGTGGTCACCTCCTCCCCACGGCTGGTGGGCCTGCGCGGCTGGATGGCGGGGCACGGCCTCGAGGCCGCCTACATCACGCGGCCAGTATCTATCGCCTACCTGACCGGCCTTCACGCCAACCCGCACGAGCGCCTCATGGCGCTGGTGGTGCGGCCAGATCGCGCGACTCTCGTGGTGCCTGCGCTCGAGAGCGACAACGCCGCCAAGAATTCCGAGCATGCGGCTGTCGTGGCGTGGCGCGACGGCGAGGATCCTTACGAGCTCGTCCGCGTCGCACTCGATGGCTGCACCCGTCTGGGCGTCGAGAAGGAACATCTCACGGTGCAGGCAGCTGAGACACTTGGGTCAGGCCCCGGCGCTCTGGAGATGGTCGATGTCGCCCCCGAGATCCGCCGGTTGCGTCGCACGAAAAGCTCAGGCGAGCTGGAGAAGATCGCGCGCGCATGCGCTATCACGGACGCCGTTTGCGATGAGGCGATGCTGCGACTCCAAGCCGGGCAATCGGAGCTGGCGGTGGCGGTAGGCATCAGTGCCGCGATCGCCGCCTATGGAGCCTCGCTCGCCTTCGAGACCCTTGTCCAGTCAGGGCACAACACTGCCGAACCTCATCACGGTCCGTCAGATCGCTTGCTCAAAAACGGAGACCTCATCCTGCTCGACTTCGGCGCAGCCTTCGAGGGCTACCGGGCAGACACCACCCGCATGGCTGTCGTCGGCGAGCCCACCGCCCGCCAGCTCGAGATCCATCGTTTGGTGCTCCAGGCGCACGACGCCGCCATCAATGCGGTGCGAGCAGGGGTGACCACTGGCGAGGTGGACGCTGCGGCCAGAGACGTCATCGCGGCCGCCGGCCTAGGCGATCGCTTTTTTCACCGCGTGGGCCATGGCCTTGGGCTGGAGGCCCACGAGGACCCGAGCCTCGACCCGGGCTCAAATACAGTTCTGGAGCCGGGAATGGTTTTCACAATCGAGCCAGGCATCTACATACCGCTCTGGGGTGGCGTGCGCATCGAAGACGACGTTGTGGTGGAAGCTGAAGGCTGTCGGGTGCTGACCACCGCTGACAGGAACCTTCGAATGGTGCCGGCCGGCTGATGCTCGCTCCCGGAATGCGGCGCACGGCTCAGCGGACGATGGTCTACAACGCCATCGTGCGGCTGGGCGGGCATTGCACCGCTGACCAGATCGCGACCGAGCTGCAAAAAACGAAACCCGGCTTTCCGCGGAGCACCGTGTATCGGGCGCTTGAGGCCTTGACTGCGTCAGGGTCGGTTTACGCCGCACACCTGGGCGAGGGTCCGACTCACTACGAGCTCGCCAGCGGTGACCACCACCACGCCGTGTGCCAGGTATGCGGAGGAGTGCTCCACATCCAGGAGGAGCTCGTGAATTCCCTCGAGAGCCACCTCCAGGACCTCCACCATTTCAAGCCGGTGCGGACGGAGGTCCTCGTGGTCGGCGTTTGCGATACATGCTCGCGCACGCCAGGCAACAAGGCCACGCGCCGTCACACTCTTGAGCACGTGCACCACACTGGGACTGGACCAAGCTCCTGATAGAGTGGTCGCTCGCGCGACCGCGTCCGTTTCAGCAAGGGGGCATGATGGAATCCAAGATCGTCGGCACCGTGATGCCCGTGCTCGAGCTGAGCATGCAGCCGAACGACAAGGTCTTCGCCGAGTCCGGCCAGCTGTCCTGGATGTCGATGGCGGTACAGATGCAGACGTCGACGTCGGCCGGAGGCCAGCAGGGAGGCTTTATGGGCGCTCTTGGAAGAGTTGTCGCCGGCGGCACCCTCTTCATGACCGAATACACGGCGGTTGGTGGGCCCGGCCTCCTGGCGTTTGCCGCCAAGCTGCCGGGACAGATCCTGCCCATGGACATCGCCCCAGGTCAGGGCTATATGGTCCACCGGCATGGGTTCATGTGCGCGACCCTGGGCGTGCAGTTCTCAATTGGCTTCCAGCAGAGGCTTGGCGCTGGAGTGTTCGGCGGGACGGGCTTTCGCATGCAGCGCCTTCAGGGGCAGGGCAAAGCGTGGGTAGAGCTGCACGGCGAGGTGGTGACTTATGACCTTCAGGCGGGGAACACGCTGCGCGTACACCCCGGTCACGTGGGGATGTACCAGGAGTCAGTTCAGTTCAACGTGACCACCGTTCCCGGCATCAAGAATGCGTTCTTCGGGGGTGACGGAATCTTCCTTGCGGCGCTAACAGGCCCAGGGCGTGTATGGCTGCAGTCGATGACCATGCAGCATCTTGCGCATGCGATCCAGGAGTACTTGCCGAAGGCGGGGTGATGGGGATTCCGGCGATGTCAACAGCTTGGTTGAGGAGGACTTGGAGATGGCGAAGTATCTGATCGAAGCTTCGTATTCGCAGGCGGGGCTCAAGGCACTGGTCAAGGACGGCGGCACAGGTCGCAGGAAGGCGGTCGAAGCGGCGACCAAGGCGTTGGGCGGCCGGGTCGAATCGATGTATTTCGCATTTGGCACAAGCGACGTGTACGTGATCGTCGACGCACCTGACAACATCACGGTGGCAGCCTTCGCTCTGGCTGTCGGGGGCACGGGCGTCGCGGCGCACCTGAAGACGATCGTGCTGCTCACGCCTGAAGAGGTCGACCAGGCGGCAAAAAAGTCCGCCGGGTCAGGGTACCGAGCGCCCGGCTAACCGTCAGCCTGACCTCGAGGCGCCACATACCACTCGCCAAAGGAGCGGCAGCGGCCATCTTTGTCGAATTCGATGACAAAGATGTTGTCCCACTCCTTGGTCAATTTGCTGCGGGAGGAGTCACTGAAATAGCGACTCTTCCCGTTGGCAACCGCCACGTCTCCATCGATGGCGATTGGCCTGTAATCCGCCTCGAAGGTGCCCGGCGCGTCGGGATTCTCCAGCCACGACTCCACGATGGCTTGCCGGCCCACGACGGGCTTGTCGAACGGATGGTAGGAATAGGTGGCGTCGTCGGCGAAGAGCGCGCCGATCGCTTCGGGGTCGTTCGACTCCCAGGCAGTGACGTAAGCCCTCAACCAGTTGACAACTACCGCTTCATTCATGGAGAGAATTCTCCAACATGGAGGCTCGGATGGCGGATCGCTGGCTGACCTTCGACTGCTTTGGCACCCTGATCGATTGGCGTCATGGGATCAGGACGACTGGCGAGCTGTTGTTCCCCGGGCGTGGAGCCGAGTTCCTCGACTCCTATGCCACGATCGAGGCAGAGGTCGAGATCGAAGGCTCGTTCCGCCGCTACAGGGCAGTGTTGACGGAGACGGCAAGGCGAGTGGCCCGCCGGCTTTCCCTTGACCTGAAACCCGATGACGCAACAGCGCTCGTCTCGACGATTCCTTACTGGCCGCCGTTTGCCGACGTTGGTCCGGCTTTGAGCGAGCTGAGAAGGGAGGGCTGGCGATTCGCGCTGCTCACCAACTGCGACAGGGACATCATCGCGCTGACCCAGCGCCGCCTACCAGTGTCCTTTGATGCAGTCGTGACCGCCGAGGACGTCGCAGCCTACAAGCCGAGCCCAGCACACTTTCTGCTATTCAAGTCCACCTTCGGCGCCTCAGCCGATGCGTGGATCCACGTTGCACAAAGCTATTTCCACGACATACGTCCGGCGAGTGAGCTAGGCATTCGCCGCATCTGGGTCAACCGCCAGGGCGAACCTGACGACCCGGCTCTGGCCGATGCTGTCGTGACCGGGATGTCCGAGTTGCCCGACGCGGTGCGGCGGCTGTCAGCGGCTAGCTGAAGTCGGCCAGGTCGACCTGAGCGCGGTACACACGGCGTGCCGGTCCGGACTGGACAAGATTTCCGGACTTCGTGCGCTGGATCTCGAGGTCGCCCCCGGGCATCTGAATCGTGACGCGATCGTCAACCAAACCCGCTCGCATGCAGGCGGCGGCGACGGCGCTGGCGCTGGTCCCAGATGCCAGCGTGTAACCGGCCCCTCGTTCCCAGATCTCCACGCGGGCGCGCGCGCGATCAACCACCTCAAACAGCTGGACGTTGGTCCTCTCAGGAAAGGCCTTGTGGTTCTCCAGATAGGGTCCGAGCTCTAAGCACCGTGCTTTGGTCACGGGCTCGTCGAAAACCACGCAATGTGGGTTGCCGACCGAGACCAACATCGCCTCCACTCGTCCTGCCGGGGTGTCCAGATTGACCCGATCGGGCTCACCGTCGAAATTCGCCGGCAGATCGGCAGCGTGGAACGATGGGCGTCCGATGTCCAGCTCGCACACGATCCCGGCGGAGTCCCGTGTCAGAACTCGGACGTGATTGGCGTGGCCCGCGGTGAGCAGGTCGAACTCGTCGCCCGCCCCGTGCTCGAGCACTGCATGCGCCGCCGTGATCCGCAAGCCGTTTCCGCTCTTCTGGGCCTCCGACCCGTCAGGGTTGAAGATCCGGACGCTCATCCCCGCGGGGTCGAACGCAAGGAGTCCGTCGGAACCAAGGCCGCGGTTCCGATCGCATAAGACCGGCAGGAGCGGGACCAGGCCGTCAAGCCCGGCGGGCAGGTCAACTACGAGGTAGTCATTGCCGAGCGCCTGGTACTTAATGAGATCGATTCGCATTAGGAAGCTCAATCATCGGGAATCATGGTCGCGCACCGTTGGTTGTCATAAGATGTCGTGTCTATGAGGAACCTGGTCTGGCCTGCCCAGCGTCTGGTTCAAATCCCCGCCTGCTTCTGTAGCTAGGCCCGGTCGTTTCAGCTCGCGCCCCTGAGGGGGCGCGCCCTTGACGGCCGTTTCGTATCGAAATCGACATCAATCGGTCATTCGTTTATTTCTGGGAGGTTTGGAAATTGAGCTCATCGACAACAACCAAGGCTTTGGTCAGCACCGAGTGGATCGCTGAGCATGGCAAGGACCAGGGACTTCGTGTGGTCGAGGTGGACGTCGACCCATCCGCTTACGAGAGGGGTCACCTCGAAGGGGCGGTCGGTTGGAACTGGCGCAAAGACCTACAGGACCAGCTCAACCGTGACGTCGCGACCAAGGAAGCGCTTGCGAACCTGCTCGGCCAGAGTGGGATAACGCCCGACACGACAATCGTCCTTTACGGCGACAACAACAACTGGTTTGCCGCTTACGCGTACTGGGCGCTGAAGTACTACGGCCATGACAAGGTCCAGCTGGTCGACGGCGGCCGAGTCAAGTGGGAGAAGGAAGGTCGGGAGTACAGCACAGAAGTCCCGAGCTACCCGGCGACCGATTACAAGTTCCACGGTTCGCCGAAGGAGGACATCCGCGCCTACCGAGACCACGTGCAGTCGAAGCTCGGCAAGGCAGGGCTCGTTGACGTCAGGTCGCCCAAGGAGTACTCGGGAGAGCTCCTCGCCCCTGAGAACCTCCCGCAGGAGGGCGCACAGCGAGGCGGCCACATCCCGACCGCCGTCAGCATCCCTTGGGGGACGGCCGTCAACACCGAGGACGGCACGTTCAAGAGCACCGACGAGCTGAAGGAGATCTACGGCGGCAAGGGCATCACCTCCAACAAAGAAGTAATCGCCTACTGCCGCATTGGCGAGCGCTCGGCGCACACATGGTTCGTGCTGAAGGAGCTGCTCGGCTATCCCGACGTTCGCAACTACGACGGCTCATGGACCGAATGGGGGAGCTCGATCAAGGCTCCAATCGAGAAGTAGGAAACACACATGGGAATTTCCGCGACAGGCGTCGTCGATCATTCGGCGCTGAAGGTCAACCAGACTGGGATCATCGCGACGGTGCTCGTCGCGTTCATCGGCAGCGCCTTCTTCCGGCCGCTCCTGGCGCTCATCCCGCTCCTTGCTGTGGTGCTGCTGGTCGGCACGTTTGCGCCGCAGCTTGCGCTCTTCAAGCAGATCTACTTCAAAGTCTTAAAGCCACGCGGAATCGTCAAGCCCCGACCGATCCAGGACCGGCCGGAGCCTCACAACTTCGCCCAGGGCATGGGCGGAGTCGTCCTCGCCATCGCATCGGTATTCCTGCTGCCGCTTCCGGTGGCGGGGTTGGCACTCGCCCTTCTGGTGGCGGTGCTCGCCTTCGTCAACGTCGCGTTTGGCTACTGTCTCGGCTGCCAGATCTACTACCGGCTCGGAAGGGCTGGATTGATCAAGGCCGCTCGTTAAATGAGTTCCCAACTCTGGGCTCTGGCGGTGGTGGGCGCTGTGGTGCTCGCCGCCGCCGGCCTGGAGCTCTGGCGATCGCGCCGGGCGCGCGCACGCGCTCTTGGAGTTGGTGCGGCGCCTGACGTCGACCCCTACATCCTTTACTTCACCGGCGAGAACTGCTCGGTCTGCCGCACCCACCAGGAGCCCGCATTGGCAAAGCTTGAGGGTGTGCGAATCGACAAGGTCGACGCGATTGCCGAGCGCGAGCTCGCCGACCGCTTCCACGTCTACACGCTCCCCACGACAGTGGTCATGTCGCCCGAGGGTCGCTCACTACACGTCAACTACGGATACGCCCCCGCCATCAAGCT
>DATLPO010000073.1:0-4062 GCA_035535675.1 Candidatus Limnocylindria bacterium | reverse complement strand
TGCTTCGATAGCCCCGCGAACAACGTCGGCCCGTGGCCCGCGAGCCTGGGATGCACCACGAACTCGTACTCATCGATCAATCCCAGCTCCGTCAACGCCAGTGGGAGCTTCACACCTCCCACGAACAGTCCCTTGCCCGACTCCCGCTTGAGTTGCTGAACAGCCTCGCCCAGATCCCCGCGCACGAGCTCCGCGTTCCAGTCGACCTGCTCCAGGGTGCTCGACACGACGTACTTCTTTGCCGCGTTGATCGTCTGGGCGAAGGGTTCCATCCAATCAGGTCTCACTCCCGCCGGCGCCGGCGGCCGCCACGCTGATTCCATCATTTCGTAAGTCACCCGGCCAAAGAGAAGGGCATCGGCCTGGTTGAGGTTCTCGACCGCGTGACGATGCAAGTCTTCGTCCGCGAACCCTTCACGATGATCGCAGCACCCGTCCAATGTGACGTTGATGGAATACCGAAGGGGTCGCATTACATAAGCGTATCGACGATCTGGGTCGGGGGCCAGGGATTTGAACACCACCTCTCCGCCGCTGAACATGCGCAGAGCAGAGGTTGTCGTGGCGTCGGTGACACGTTACCCTCCCCTTGCCATGCAGACCCTGACGCCCGGCTCGATTCTGGGTCACGCCGTCCGGAGGCGCGAGGACCCTCGCCTGATCACCGGCATGGGCCGCTATGTCGACGACCTCCAGCCGGATCAGTGCCTTCACGTGGCCTTCGTGAGGTCAACTCTGGCCCACGCCACGATTCGGGCGGTGGATGTCGCCGCCGCCACTGCGGCGCATGGCGTCATGGCCGTGTTCACCGCCGCCGACCTCGGTCTTCCCGCCCGCGTCGGCTTCCAAATGGTGCCGGAGGTTTTCGCCCGGCCGCCCCTCGCCGATGGGCGAGTCCGTTTCGTTGGCGAGCCGGTGGCGCTCGTCGTCGCGGAAAGCCCACAAGCGGCGGCGGACGCTGCCCAGCTTGTCGGCCTCGATCTCGAGCCTCTTGAAGTTGTTGTCGATGCCGAGGCCGCCCGCCATGCGGGCTCGGTCCTGCTTTTTCCCGCTCACGGGTCCAACGCGGCCGGCCACTTCGCGCCTCAAGGCGACGGTGACGTCCTGGCCGGCGCAGAGGTGACGATCCGGGGCCGCTTCGTGAACCAGCGGCTGGCACCGGTGCCGATGGAGCCGGAGGCGATCCTGGTGGTGCCCGAAGCCGGGCGGCTCAACATTTGGGCGACCAGCCAGACCCCCTTCGGGCTTCGCGCCGAGATAGCCTCATCGCTCGGCTTGGCCGAGAGCGACATCCGCGTCGTCGTCGGCGACATGGGCGGGGGCTTTGGGGCCAAAGCCGGGGCCCGGCCTGAATTGATAGTCGTGGCGGCGGTCGCGCGAAAGCTCACCCGCCCGGTCAAGTGGATCGAGACCCGTTCCGAGAACCTGGTCGCAATGACGCACGGGCGCGGCCAGGTGCAGCACGTGGAGCTGGGGGCCACGCGTGACGGCCGCCTGGTCGGACTGCGCGCACGCGTCGTTGCCGACATCGGCGCCTACCCAGGAATCGCGTCATTCCTGCCCTTCCTTACGGGGCAGATGTCGTCCGGCGTCTACGCGATTCCCGCGATCGACTACGAGGCACACTGCGTCGTCACTAACACGACACCGCTCGCCGCCTACCGCGGCGCCGGCCGCCCGGAGGCAGCCGCAATGGTGGAGCGCGCAATGGACATGCTGGCCGTAGAGCTGGGCATGGACCCGGCCGAGCTAAGGCGCCGCAACCTGATTCCGCCTGACAAGTTCCCGTATACCACGGCCGGCGGGGCGACCTACGACTCGGGCGAGTACGAGAGGGCGCTCGACAAGCTTCTCGAGATTTCCGATTACCAGGAGCTGCGCGCCGAGCAGGCGCGGCGCCGGGAGAACGGCGACCGCCTGCAGCTCGGGATCGGGCTTTCTGTCTACGTCGAGGTGACCGCCGTTGGGATCGGCCCTGAGTGGGGCGCGGTGCGGATCGAGACGGACGGAACTGCCACCGTGCGATGCGGCACGACCTCGTTCGGACAGGGCCACGAGACCTCGCTCGCACAGATCGCGGCCGAGCAGCTCGGCCTGCCTCTGGACTCAGTGCGCCTCATCCATTCAGACACCGACGCAGTCGAGCGCGGCACGGGCACGGTGGGCTCACGCTCGATGCAGCACGGCGGTTCCGCAGTGCACCAGGCCGCACGCGAGGTGCGTCACAAGGCACGCGACCTGGCTTCGCACCTGCTCGAAGCGAGTCCCGACGACATCGTCTTTCTCGCGGGGACGGTCGGCGTGGCCGGCGTTCCTGAGCGCTCGCTCTCGTGGGCTTCATTGGCCGCTGCCGCCGCCAACCGTGAGATGCTCCCCGAGGGGATGGAGCCGGGCCTCGCGGCCGAGACGGACTTCGCGGGAGACGGCAGCTACCCGTTCGGCGCTCATTGCGCCGTGGTCGAGGTCGACGTGGAGACCGGTGACACGCGCCTAACGCGCTTTTTCGCGGTCGACGACTGCGGTCGCATCATCAACCCGCTTCTCGCCGAGGGGCAGGTCCACGGAGGAATAGCGCAAGGCGTCGGGCAGGCGCTCCTCGAGGAGGTTGTGTTCGACGACCAGGGCTCGCCGCGCACGGCCTCGCTGCTCGACTACTTGATTCCCAGCATCGGCGAAATCCCACAAGTCGTCACCGCGACAACTGAAACGCTCAGTCCAAACAATCCCCTCGGCGCAAAGGGGGTAGGCGAGTCGGGGACGATTGGGTCGACACCGGCCGTCCAGAATGCCGTGGTGGACGCGCTATCACACCTGGGCATCCGGCACATCGACATGCCGCTCACACCGGAGCGGGTGTGGGCGGCCCTCGCCGGTCGTTAAGAGGTTCGCATCAGCGGGCCGGCTTGGCCCAGACGCCACGGTCCTGCAGAAGCTTGATCTGAGGCTCGATCACCTTCTTCTTGTACTCCGCGTGCTTCATCGGCTCGCGCTCGAGATAAAGGTTCTTGGGATAGATCGGCTGTTCGTAAAGGAGCTGGTACAGCTCTGTGCGCAGGTCCTTGAGCCAGTTGTCCCACTGGGCGCGGGCGCGGTGGTCGCGGAGTGCTTCGATGTCGATCACGCCCGACACGTAAGTCGAACCTGCCCCATATTCCTGCTTGCCGACGATCCGACCCTTGTAATCGATCACATAAGAGCGACCGCCGAAGGTGTCTATCGGGGTCGTCTCATCCGGAAAGAGGTAATAGGTGCCCATATTGGGCGCCACCACGTACATGTTGTTGTCGAGCGCCCGGGCGCGGCTCTGTATCTCGAACATCTCATTGCCGGTGGCCGGATGTGGGTAGGAGGCGCGGTAAACGACTTCGGCGCCGTTCAGCGCCAGGGCACGTGCGTTCTCGGGATACGAACCCTCGTTGGCCATCATGATGCCGAGTCGACCGATCTCAGTGTCCGCCACTGGCCAAAATGCGTCCAGATTGCGTCCGTACTTCTCGATCCACCAGTCGTAGATGTCGTGCGGGCAGACTGAGTGCTCGACAGGGAACAGGGGCGAGACCTTGTAGTGCTTGAGGATGACCTCGCCCTCGGGGTTGATGATGAAACCGACGTTGAAGAACCGGTCCTTCACCTCAGGATGACGCGCCTTGGCCTGGGCCATGACGAAGACGTCGTACTGGCGCGCCAGCATGCCCAACGCTTCTGTCTCCTTACCCGGGATGTCGATGGCGCAAGTGCGCGCGAACTCGACGTGGTCTAGATCCAGCACCTCGTCGTTGAACGCTTGCAGCGCACCTTCTGGGATCGCGATCAGGCGGACAGGGAGGTCGAGGCTCGACAGCCATGCAGCCGCCTTGACCAGATGCGCCAAATGGTCGAGGTTGATTTGGATGTCCTCCCGCTTTCGGATGCCTCTAACTGTTGGCACGAGGCCGACTGCGGTGTAAGGGCTGATCATCTCGCTTCCCCCGTCAACTTGAAACTGCCGGCAATTCGTCGACTTCCAGGCGCCTAGAACAGGCATGCCCGGCGCGATGAGTGTGAGGTTCACCGGTTGGGGAT
>DATLPO010000072.1:0-3200 GCA_035535675.1 Candidatus Limnocylindria bacterium | reverse complement strand
ACGTTGAACGCGTCGCACATCCTGATGAATCGAGCCGCTTTGTCGGCGGAGTCCGAATCGAGAGTGCCTCCCTTCTGCATCGGCTGATTCGCGACCACGCCGACCGCATGGCCGCCGGCCCGCGCAAATCCGATGACGATGTTCTTCGCCCAGGCCGGTTTGATTTCGAACCACGAGTCGCGGTCGAAGACAGCCTTGATCACGCGCTTCACGTCGTAAGCGGCGCGAGGGTTCGTGGGCACGATCTTGTCCAGCCCCTCGACCAACCGATCGGGCGGGTCTCCACTGTCTACATACGGCGGCGCCTCGCCGTTGCTCGACGGCAGGAACGAAAGGAACCGGCGAACCGTCGCGATGCATTCGGCGTCGTCGGCCACTTCGTTGTCGCCAACGCCGGACTCGTAGCAGTGGACCTGGGAGCCGCCCATATCGTGGTCGGTCACGTCTTCTCCGGTGGCCGCTTTCACAAGTCGTGCGCCACCCAGCGACATCGACGATGTCTCTTTGACCATCGGCACGAAATCGGCGAGGCCAGGAATGTAGGCGGTGCCGGCTGCGCAGGGCCCAAGCATCGCGGCGACCTGGGGGATGACCCCCGACATCACCACCTGGTCGTAGAAGAGGTAGCCGGTGCCGGCGAACGTCGAGCCCGACGCCTCCTGGATGCGGGCGCCCGCCGAGTCGAGAAGCCACACGATTGGCTTGCGGTAGCGGAGCGCGAGCTCGCGGACGCGCGCAGCCTTGAACTGTTCCCCCACCGCGCCCATCGATCCCGCCATGACAGTGAAGTCGTAAGCGATGACCCAAACCTGGCGGCCCTCCACGTTGCCGTGCCCGGTCACCACCCCATCGGCGGGCGTGCCATCCGCACCCGGCTCCCCGCCGCGCACGGCTTGCTGCTGAGCCAATAAGCCGAACTCGACAAACGTGTCCTTGTCGAACAGGAGGTCGAGGCGCTCTCGCACATCGAGCTTGCCGCGCTGGTGCTGTTTGGCGATCTTCTCAGCGCCGCCCATGGCCAGGTTCTTCCGGCGCCGCGCCTCGAGCTCACTGACCTTGGCTGAGTATTCGTCGCTCACGGCCGTGATCCTCCCACAAGGAGGTCACTTCGCTTTCCCCACCTGTCGAGGAAGCGGTAGAAGTTGCGCTTCGACAGCCTGTCCCTCTCCGCGGGATCCGTCGCCTCCCACAGGCGGTGCGCGTGCCTTTCGACCGGAAGGTCGGGAAGCGCGACAGCCCGGCCACCGCGGTCGCGAAGCCGGAAGCTGAAGTCGATATCGGCGATCCGATAAAACCGAAACTTGGGGTCAAATCCATGTACCGCCTGGGCATCGGCCCGGCGAAACGCCATGCAATACGCCTCGATCGCGTCGACGTCAGGGCCAGGGTCCTCCTCGAACTCCTTCAGGGTGCCCTTGCCCCGAATGCCAAACGGCCCGGCAACGACAACAGTCGGATCGCCCAGCGTCTCCAGCAGTGGTGAGATGGCGTCGCCCGTGAGCTCCACGCCCTGGTCGAAGAGGACGCACACCTCGCCGGCCGCCGCCTCGATGCCGGCATTGACCGCCGTGGCATAGCCGAGAGGCGGGTCAAGCCGGAGCGACCGAAACCTTTCTGCGGCGCGAGTCTGCAGCCAGCCGGCCATGCGGGTGTCGCCCGAGTTGTCGACCACTATCGCCTCGAAATCCGCCTTGCAATGGGTGAACACCGACAGCAGCCACCGCTCGACATCTGGGATCCACCCGTGCGCGACGGTCAATACGGTGACAGCCCGCGGAGTCGCCTCCTCAGCGTCAGCGACCTGCGCCTTCAGCGCCTGCAGCTCGCTGCCGGCGGCCGTGTCGAGCACCTCCCAGCCGCCTGCGCGGAGCCGCTCGCGGATCTCGTCAGCCACCTCGAAGTCACGATTTCGCCGGCGCTCGATGCGCTCGGCCAGCAACTCCTCCGCGTCTTCTTTAGGAAGGCGCCCTGCGCGCGCCCGGCGGCGGTCCGCCGCTACCCCTTCTTTGCTTTGACGGCAGCGGTGAGCGCGGGCACGATCTTCAGCGCGTCGCCGACGACTCCGAGGTCGGCCATTTTCATGATCGGGGCCTCGGCATCTTTGTTGATGGCGATGATGATCTTCGAGGCCTTCATGCCAACCGTATGCTGCATCGCGCCCGAGATGCCGACCGCGATGTACACGCCTGGCCGCACCGATTTGCCGGTCTGGCCGACCTGCATCGCATATGGAACCCATCCCGCGTCGACAACTGCTCGGCTGGCGCCGACCGCACCACCCAGGGCACCGGCGAGTGCCTCCAGCAATGGGAAGTTGTCAGGTCCGCCCATGCCTCGGCCGCCGCTGATCACCACCTTGGCGTCCTCGAGCTTGACCTTCTCGGAAGCTTCCACCACCCGCTCGGTAATGTGTGCGCGCTTCGAATCGGCGCCGATTGCGGCGGCGGCCTCCTTGATCTCCGCCGTCCCGCCCGTTTCGGACGGCTCGAAGGACTTGGGCCGGATCAGGATGATCGCCGGCTTCTTGTTGGCGCGCATCGATGCAAGCTTCGCGCCCCCGAAGTAAGGCACCTTGGCCACGAAGCCACCGTCCTTGGCGACAACGTCGCCTGCATTTGAAATAAGGCCGGACTCAAGGCGTGCGGCAAGGCGCCCGGCAACATCACGCGAATCCGACGTGAAGCCAAACAGGATGAGGTCGGGAGCGCCCTCTTTGTGCAGGGCGGCCAGCACATCTGTCGCCGGCTCGGCGATGAAATCGTCGAACGCCTTGTCCTCGTTGACATGGACGACTTTCGCTCCGTGCTTGCCGAGCGTGGCCGCTGCGGCCTTGGCACCGGTTCCCAGCGCGACGGCCTCGACGTCCCCCAACTCTCGCGCTTTGGCCATCAGCTCAAGCGCCGTCGGCTGCAGCTTGCCGGCGTTCAGCTCCGCGTACACCAAGATCTTCGTCATCTTTAGAGCACCTTGGCTTCGACGAGAACCTGGATGATCTTGTCGACTGCCGTGCCGTCGTCCTGGATGACGACGCCGGCCTTGCGTGCTGTTGCCTCGGTCAAGCCCTCGATGGTCTCGGCCGGCTCGCCCCGCTCGATGCCCAGGTCGCTCAAGCCGATCTGCTTTATCTCCTTGGATCGCGCAGCCATGATTCCTTTCAGCGATGCGTATCGGGGCTCGGCGATGCCTGCTGTGACGGTGAT
>DATLPO010000071.1:0-5180 GCA_035535675.1 Candidatus Limnocylindria bacterium | reverse complement strand
GTGATGGGGTTGCCGTTGTCGTCAAGCACCACGCCTGTTGGATTGAAGATCTTGTTGCTTCCGTTGTCCTGCAGGCCACCGTAGATGATCGAGTCGCCACTGCCTGCAGCCCCGTAGTACTGCAGTACGTCGAGGTGCTGGTTGTTGTTGGTCCAGTCGCCGACGTTGTGGTTGGTGAGGGACCTGGAGTACACGCCTCCGTCGTTGCCGATGTAGAGCTTGCCGCCCGTGATCAGCGCGGCGTGCTGGTCGGGGTGAGCCCCGTCGTGATTGCATGTGCCTTCGAACGGTGAGTAGGAGAAGCAGCTGAAGCCGAAGTTCCAGTAAGGAGCGATGGTGTTCCAACCAGAGCCTGCGTTCTGGGTCTCGTACACCTCTTCGAGCCCGAGATACAGGTGGTCCTTATTTGTTGGGTCAACGGCGAGGAACTGGTTGTACCAGGCCTGGATGCCGGGGCCGTAGCCCTTGCCGATCCGGCTGATCTTCTGCGCGGAGCCGCTTGCCTGAAGCTTCTCCGAAGTGGCGATCTTGGTCCAGGGGCCAGCGGGATTGCCGTCCGCCGACTCATACACGCCCTGCAGAAGCGTCTTGCCGTTGGTGCCGACGTTAAGCAGGTAGGGGCTCTGAACGATTGCATAGGCGCGATCGCCCGCCGCCGAATAAGCCAGAGTGGTGCGCCCTTCCGCCTTGGCCGGCACCCAACCCTGAGCGTTAAGCGCGCTGAAGGTCGAGCCGCCGTTCGTTGAGATGTACAGCCCGTTGGTGGGCGCCCCGCCGCGCCAGCCGGCGACGGCGAGGACCTGGTTGCCCCCGGTGCCGGGCACGACGGCGACGTCAGTGATCATGTTGCCGACGACGAGGTTGAAGTTCCCGCCGGCTGGCGGACCTGCAGGCTGCAGGACCGCGGTCCAGCTGGTGCCCGATGCGGTGTTGAAGCTGTAAAGCCCATGTGAGGTGGCCGCGAGGATCTTGTTGCCGTTCTGCGCCAGGCGGAAGATAAGGGCGCCGTTGAGCTCGGCGATGCCCACCCGCGTCCATGTGCTGCCGGCATTGGTCGACTTGATCACGCCGATTCCGGCGTAGCTGTCGGAGCTGGTGTTGGCCTCGCCCGTTCCGGCGTAGACCGTGTAGTGGGTGCCGCTACCGGGTACGACCAGCAGGGCTCCGATCGAAAGCGTTCCCTGGCTGTCTGTCGTCGGGGTCCAGTGGCTACCCCCATCTGTCGACCTCCACACGCCACCGTCAGCGGCGCCAACGAAGAGGCTGCCATCCGGTGCGACGGCCAGCGATGTCGTGCGACCTGCCACCCAGCGATCGCCAGATCCCGAGTTGCTGCTGGCGGGGTCGATGTATTCCGAAGGGTCAGAGAAGTCGACACCTGGTCCCGTAGGACTGGTCCGCTCGGTCCAGGCTAGTCCTGTGGTCGGAAGCGCCAACGCCTGAGCTCGTACGGCCGCGTACGCGTTGTTGTTCACCGCTGCGTTTGGCGCCGTCCTCTGTTCTGTGAACCAGGCGGTCGCTTCAGCTACGGCCTGGCTCTCCTCGCCCGCATCTTTATTCGGAGCGTTGGACGCTGCGATGCTTTGAGCGAGGCTTGTCGAGATCGCAATCGCCGCCGCTGCCACAAGTAAACCAAGTCGGCGCATTCCATACCCCCAAATTCGCGCATGCCGAGCGGGCATGCCCAAGACCAACAGCTACCGGCTCAATCGCCGATCTCTTTCCCCTCACCGATTCTCGGGTCCGCCTGTGCCGTTTGTCAAATAAGGGTGCTGGCCGCGGATCCGAAAAGGTCGGCGTCACAATAAAGCCGATGTTGGGGCCCCCGGCGAACCTGGAGGTCGTAACGATGGGTCGCGTTAGCGTCGATCTCTACCCTGAGCAGGTAGGTGCGACGCTGGCCGAGGTGCGAACGTTTCGCAAAGACCTCGGTGGCAGCCCGACCAATGTTGCCGTCGCAGCCGCGAGGCTCGGGCGCGAATCGGCGGTCATAACCAAGGTTGGCGATGACGGTTTCGGTCTTTACGTCCACGAGGCGCTGCGATCCTTTGGCGTGCATGACGGCTGGGTGGGTACGGACCCACACCTGCGCACGCCGATAACCTTCTGCGAAGTGCATCCACCCGACCACTTCCCGCTGCTGTTCTACCGCCAGCCCAAAGCGCCTGACATGAACCTGACTCACGACGACTTCGACGTCGACGCTGTGGCGCAGGCTCCCGTGTTCTGGACCACGGGCACAGGACTCTCTGACGAGCCGAGCAGGACCGCGACGCTGGACGCGATGCGCGCCCGGAAAGGCGGGATCACGATCCACGACCTCGATTACAGACCGGCGCTGTGGCCGGTTCTGAGTGACGCGCCCCGTTTGGCCCGTGAAGCGATCTCCGCGTCGAAGGTCGTTGTCGGCAACGAGGTCGAGGTGGAGATGGCGACAGGGCTACGCGATCCTGAAGCGGCTGCATCGGTGCTGCTGGAGATGGGCGCCGAGGTTGCAGTTGTGAAGATGGGAACGCGTGGTGTCTTTGCGCGTAGAGGCAGTGAGCGCGTCACCGTGGCGCCCTTGCCAATCAAGACTCTCTGTGGCCTCGGAGCAGGCGATGCTTTCGGCGGTGCCCTGTGCCACGGCCTTCTTGCGGGCTGGGACCTCGAGCGCATTCTCCGGTTCGCCAACGCGGCCGGCGCGATAGTCGCGTCCCGTCTGACGTGTGCGAGCGAGATGCCATATGAGCGTGAGGTAGACGCGCTGCTCGCTGATAGGGGCAGGGTCAGTGCCTGAAAGGGACCGCGGCGGTGACAGCCTGCTCGAGAAAATAACAAAGATTCGGCGCGACCAGCCGGACAAGATCGCGGACGCGCTTCGAGGCCGGCGGCGGCGGGCTCTGCTCAGCAGCCAGGGCACGATCTTCCTGGTCGCGGCCGACCACCCGGCGCGCGGTGTGCTCAAAGCAGGGGCTGACTCCGTGGCGATGGCGGATCGCGGCGAGTTGCTGCGCCGGCTGCAGACCGCCCTCGGGCGGCCTGGCGTCGATGGCGTGATGGCGACGCCCGACGTGGTCGAAGACCTGGCACTGCTCGGAGCCCTCGACGGCAAGGTGGTATTCGGCTCGATGAACCGAGGCGGCCTTGGCGGCAGTGTCTTCGAGCTTGACGACCGGATGACTGCGTACGACGCGGAGTCAATTCGGGCGTCAGGTCTCGATGGGGGGAAGCTCATGGTGAGGGTGGCCGACGACGATGTGTCAAGCCTCGACACGATGGTCGCCGCCGCCGGCGCCATCAACGCTCTTGCCGAGCACAGTTTGGTGGCGATGGTGGAGGTTTTCGCCAGCCGGCGTGACGGCGCGAAAGCCGTCAACCTCGACGATGCCGACTCGTTGATTCGCGCTGTGGCGGTTGTGCAGGGCCTCGGCCACACGTCGGCATACACCTGGCTCAAGCTGCCAGTGGTGGACGACCTTGAGCGGCTGTTGCGGTCTACCTCGCTGCCAGTTGTCCTGCTCGGCGGCGACCCCGGATCTGACGCAGATCGCACCTACCGCCGGTGGGAGAAGGCGATGGCCTGGCCTCAGGTGATCGGCCTCGTCGCGGGGAGAGCGATCCTCTATCCCCCGGACGGGAATGTCGAACGCGCCGTGGACGAAGCTGCCGCCATCATTTCCGGTGTCCCAGGATGAAAGCTTGAAGCTGGGACTTCTGACAGCGGCGTTCCCGAGCCTGTCCCTTGCCGAGGTTGCAGCGTGGTCGGCGGACAACGGCTTCGAGGCGCTTGAAATTGCTTGCTGGCCGGCTGCGGGCGCTGAGCGAAGGCGCTACGCGGGCGTCTGCCATGTGGACGTCGATTCGCTTGATGACGCCGCAATTCGCGACCTGCACGAGCTGTTGAAGAGCCGTGACTTGACGATTTCCTCCCTCGCCTATTACCCCAATCCGTTGGATCCCGATCCCGCACAGCGCACGCTGGCCCAGGACCACTTACGCAAGGTGATCGATGCCGCCGCCCGCCTCGGCGTGAACCTCGTGGGCACCTTCATCGGACGAGACCAGAACAAACCAATGGAGGTGGCTCTGGCAGATGCGCTCGAGCAGTGGCCGCCTCTTGTGAGCTTCGCTGCGGATCGGGGGGTCCGCATCGCGATCGAGAACTGCCCGATGATCTTCTCCGCGGACGAGTGGCCGGGCGGTCGCAATCTCGCTTACTCGCCTGCCCTCTGGCGGAGACTGTTCGCTGCGATGCCTGGAGAGACCCTCGGGCTGAACCTCGACCCGTCTCACCTCGTGTGGCAGTTCATAGACATCGAACGTGTCGTGCGTGAGTTCGCGGGCCGCATCTATCACGTGCATGCCAAGGACCTCGAGATCGATCGCGACGGCCTTTACGAGAACGGCGTGATGTCGTTGGGAATGGGCTGGCAGGTGCCGCGCATGCCAGGTCTTGGCGAGGTGCCCTGGAATCGATTCATCGCGGCGCTGATTGCAGCCCGCTACGAGGGCGTTGTGTCGGTGGAGCACGAGGACCGGGCCTTTGAAGGGGACCTCGAAAGCGTCAAGCGAGGATTCCTCCTTGCGCGCAACACCCTCAGTCCCCTCCTGGTTTGAAAGAAACCTTAGGAGTTCCCGCGAACAGGGCGTTGTTTGACACCTTAGTGAAGCCCAATTACGATCTTCAAACACTGGGGGAAACGATTTCCGCAGTCAGGTTTTCCGAGGTTGTCAGATCCCGCCGACCAGGCGGTCCCTGAGCCCGGTCCGGGTTTGTTGTGAGGAGGTTCGTAAATGTCGCACGGTAGATGGCCTAAGGCCATCGGTTTGATGCTGGCAGTCGGGTTGCTGGCGACCGCTTGCGGTGGCTCGACCTCGAATAACGGCACCAAGAAATACGTTGTCGGCATCTCCAACACGCTGACCGGCAACGGCTTCCGCGAGGAGATGATCTGTTCGATCAAGGCCCAGGCGAAAGCGTCGGGGGTCGTCTCCAAGATCATCACCGCCAACCGGACCACCGACCCCAGCGGCCAGATTGCGGACATGCGCAACCTGATCTCAGCCGGTGTGAACGTGATCGTCGTCAACCCGTCTGACCGCAGCGCGCTTGACGCGGTGATCAAAGAGGCTTCGGACAAAGGCATCATCGTGGTCACCGTCGACCAGGGCGTCACGTCGCCTCTCGCGTACCAGCT
>DATLPO010000070.1:0-12184 GCA_035535675.1 Candidatus Limnocylindria bacterium | reverse complement strand
AGCCCGGTCTCACAGGCGTGTGGTCGCGCGGAGAGAAAGTGGCAGCGATCGGCATCAAGCTGAATCGATCCGTGGTCAGCCACGGTTTTGCGCTGAATCTCACCACCGACCTTGGTTACTTCGATGGCATCGTTCCCTGCGGGCACGCCGAGAAGCGTCCGACCTCGGTCGAGGCACTCACCGGCCTCCGCCTTGATACCGAGAGCGCCGCGCACGCCTACGCGAAGCACTTCGCGGCAGTCTTCGGCGCGCAACCTGAGTGGGGCTCCCCCGAATCGGTCGTTGCAGCGGGTCGCGCTTAACCGAAAGGACTTCGCGACCGCCCGCATATAATTCGGCCGCGCCAAGCGCCCGGTGATCATGCAGGACCTAGCTGTCTTTCTCTCAGACAACCTACCCGGCTGGCTGCAGGAACCGAACTGGTGGCGGCCTCTCACTCACGCCATGCGGATATTCCTGCTGGAGCACCAGACCAGCGGCCTCTTCCTCGTCATCTTTCTTGAGGAGCTCGGCGTGCCGCTACCGGCGCCGGGCGACGTTGCAATCGCGTATGGCGGATACCTGACGACGACAGGCGCCATCCCATACCCACTCGCTTACATGGCGGTCATCTCGGGGGCCGTGCTGGGAAGCGCATGCAACCTGACGATCACTCGGCGCTACGGCCGTCCGTTCATACAACGCTTTGGCAGATATGTCGGAATTACCGAGGAAAAGCTGCTCCGCACCGAGCGAATCTTCAAGCGATGGGGCCCTTGGGCGATCATCGTCGGCCGCCATATTCCGGGCATGCGGATTGTTTTATCTGCTTTGTCTGGAATACTTGGGGTCCCCTACCGCGTTTTCATACCGTGCGTACTTGTGTCCGCGACGATATGGGCCGCGATCTTCCTCGAGCTGGGGCGCCACATGGGGCCTCGTATTCGGGAAGCGTTTCTTATTTTCCCCGCACAGTTGATTCCTTGGATCGGGCTGGGTTTGGCTCTGGTCGTGATCGGGTATCTGGGATATGAGCATGGTTTCAAACCGAAAGCCTGGAATAGAGAAGTTGAAGAGCACGACTGAGCTCGTTCGCCTCGACAGCGTCGAGATGGACGAGGACGACGAGATCCTTCCCGACTTCGCAGCCGAGGTCGATGGCCGGCGTGTCTGGGTGACCGCCGTCCTCGAGCGGACTGTCGTGGTCGAGCCCGCGCCTGGGGAGCCGAAAGTGCTCGTCAACCGCCGCCGCCTGATGGTCGACCCGGGATCGCTCCGGGTGCGTCACCTGGCGAGCAAGGAAGCCGCGCGAAGGGGCCGAGAGGCCGCTCGGGCGCTCCGCATGCAGGAACACAGCTCAGCCGCTTAGGGCCGTTTTGCCCCCGAGTCGGGTTCCGTTTACGTTCTGGTAAAGTGGGCGGCTGCGCGAGTTGTGTATTAGTAGCCTACTTCCGCTTCAGCGGCTGACCGCCGCTTAGCCCAAGGAACGAACCGCATGAGCAAAGCCGCACCCGTCGAGCTTGTTTCGCTGGCCAGCATCGTCCCTCCCCTCAACCACGAGGTCAGCGGCGGCTTCAACGCGATGGTCGATGGCAAGCAGGTTCGCGTGCGCGCAGTCCTGGAGCGGACTGTCGTGATCGAGCACCAGGAGGGCGGCGAGCGCAGCGTCGTGCGCAAGGACAACTGCATGGTCAAGCCCTCCGCGGTGGCTTTCGTCCCGGGCAACCCCAATAACGGCGTCGGCCCGCGCCAGTGGCGCAGGCTTCCCGGCAAGCCCCCCGCGACTCCGAGAGTAGGCCCCTAAGAGCCCAATCGGTCGACCGCGCCACCTGGCGCGGGCCCTCCCCCTCCCGTACCTGCTGGGGTCCCCGCCTCTTGGTGGCGGGGCCGCTCCCTGCCTTAACCGGGTCTTACGGTAGCGCCCGAAATTTGAGCCCACAACTCTGCCTGTTAAGACAGGCCTAGTCGATATGGCGCTGAGCCACCAGGGTCAGGAAGGCAGGAAACGACTCCGACAGCGCAACCTCTTCGAAGACCTGGCGCGCCTCGGCAAAGCGCCCCTTCGCCCAGATCTCGTCCCCAAGCCGCTCGCGGATCTTCGCCAGCTCGTCGTCAGCGATCTCTCGCACCAGATCCTCGGTGACCGGCGGCCCCTCGCTTAACCGCGACGAGTGCCTTATCCACTGCCACACCTGGGAGCGCGAAATCTCGGCCGTCGCGACATCCTCCATCAGATTGTTGATCGCCGCCGCCCCCACCCCGCGCATCCACGATTCGATGTACTGGATGCCAACGCTCACGTTGAGACGCAGCCCGTTCTCAGTGATCGTTGTGCCCGGCACCTTCATATCGATCAGCTGCGCAGGCGTCACCGAGACATCCGGCCTCTGTTTCTCCAGCTGATTCGGCCTATCGCCCAGCACGCGGTCGAAAGCCTCGGTCGCGGTCGCCACCAGGTCAGGATGCGCAACCCACGTCCCATCGAATCCGGCCAGCGCTTCGCGGTCCTTGTCTTCCTTGACCTTGGCCAGCGCCATGCGATTCACCTCGGCGTCCCGGCGCGAAGGGATGAACGCCGCCATGCCCCCCATCGCGTGCGCCCCCCTCTTGTGGCACGTCTTCACCAGCAGCTCGGTGTACGCCCGCATGAAAGGAACCGCCATCGTCACCTGCGCTCGGTCGGGCAGCACGAACTCCGGCCGGTTCCTGAACTTCTTGATGATGCTGAAGATGTAGTCCCACCGCCCCGCGTTGAGACCGCTCGAATGGTCGCGCAGCTCGTAGAGGATCTCTTCCATCTCAAACGCCGCCAGGATGGTCTCGATCAGGACCGTCGCTCGGATGGTGCCGCGAGGAACGCCCAGCTCGTCCTGGGCATGGTTGAAGACGTCGTTCCAGAGCCGCGCCTCGAGGTGGCTCTCGAGCTTCGGCAGGTAGAAGTAAGGTCCACTGCCCTTCCCAAGCAGCCGTTTCGCGTTGTGAAAGAAGTAAAGGCCGAAGTCGAACAGGCTCCCCGACATCGGCTTGCCCCCCACCTCGACATGCCTCTCCTCGAGGTGCCATCCCCGCGGGCGCACCACCAACGTGGCCACGGTGGGGTTGAGGCGATACTCCTTTCCCTCAGGGCTCGTGAAGTCGAGGGTCCGCTCGATGGCGTCGATCAGGTTGACCTGGCCCTCGACGAGATTCGCCCAGGTCGGCGTGTTGGCGTCCTCGAAGTCCGCCATGAAAACGCGCGCCCCCGAATTGAGGGCGTTGATCAGCATCTTGCGGTCGGTGGGCCCGGTGATCTCAACCCGGCGGTCCTGGAGGTCCTTGGGGGCGGGAGCCACCCTCCACTCGGATTCGCGGACCGTCTCGGTGCCGTCCAGGAATTGCGGCGCCTCACCCGCATCGAGGCGCGCCTGGCGCTCGTCTCGCGCCTTTAGCAGCTCCAACCGGCGGCCGCCGAACTCGCGCTGAAGTCCGGCGACGAACTCGAGCGCCTCGGGCGTCAACACCTCGGACGCGCGCCCGCTGACCGGCCCCTTGAGCTTCACCTGTTCAGTCGCAGCCATCGTCAGCCAATCTACATGAGGACCTGCGGCCGGAGGGCCGGCCGAGAGAATTGGAGATCCAGGTGGTCCGAGCCGAAGGCAGGGGTGGCCCGGCTAGGCGCGCACTGCAAGTGCGCAACGACGACGGGACGGGCCCCCTAACGCACGGATCGGGCCGCATGGGCTCCAAGGCTCCGGCTGGCACTCTGGCTGCAGGTCCTGATCAGGTGCCGGCCAGCCGTGCCACAACCGGTGCGAACAGCTCAGCCACGTCACCAGGGACGATCACGAACGAGACCCCGTACCGGTCTCGCCGGCGCTTGAGTGCATCGACCAGCTCGTCGACGGTGCCGATCAGGAAGTGGGGCATCTCCAAAACGTCCCCCGGCTCTGTGCCAAACCCGGCAGCCATCGTTGTCGCAACCGATTCGCGATCGTCGGTGACATTGGCGAGGAAGATCGTGACGCTCAGCTCGATGCTGTCGATGCGATCACCCGCCGCCTCCCTGATCCAGCCAAGCTTCTCGTCGGTCGCTTCCGCCAGCCCGGTTCGTACGAGCTTGCGGCTGACCCGGCCCTCACGCAGGTCGAAGTTGACGTTGACGATGTCGCCCTCGCGTGCCGCCAGTCGCAGCATCCTCGGGCCGCCCCCTCCGAGCACGATTGGCGGGTGCGGCTTCTGGACCGGGAGGGGCGAGCCCTCGATGGCCTTGACCTGGTAGTGCTCGCCGGTAAAGGAAAAGGGCTTGCCGGTGAACAAGCCCTTGATGACCTGAAGCGCCTCCTCCAGCCGGCCGATGCGCTTGCCTGGGCCGTCGAACGGGATGCCTGCCTGCTCGTAATCGGTGGCGAGCCAGCCTGCGCCCAGGCCCAGATCAAACCGCCCGTCAGAGAGCATGTCGAGGGTGGCCGCCTCTTTGGCCAAAACCACGGGATGCCTGTAGTCGTTGTCGAAGACCAGCGACCCGACGCGGAGCGATGTGGTTGCGTCGGCGGCCGCCATGAGCGCCGCGATCGGACCCATCTGATCGGTGAAGTGATCTGGCAGATAGAGGGCGGAGTATCCGAGCGACTCCACCTGGCGGGCTTTATCCTTCCAGGCGCCTGCGCTTGGCGCCCGGTGCTCCTGGACGGCAAACCTGAACGGACGAGGTTGGCTCACGGCGCGTAAGTATGGTGGTGCCGAGACCCAGATTTGAACTGGGGACACCCGCATTTTCAGTGCGGTGCTCTACCAAGCTGAGCTATCTCGGCACGGCGGATGATTGTATCGGCCGGGAAGATCGCGCATCCTTTCGCGGATGAAGCAGGCGCTGGGATGGCTGTGGATGGCCGGCGCGATCGCGGCCCTGATCATCGTTCAGACCTTTCGGCACTCAGAACCGCTTGCCTCGATGGACGCCCTCCTCAACGCTGGGCGTGTGCTCGTTCCCTTGGGCATCGCGGTCACGATCGTCGGCGCCGGCCTATTGCTCGGGGCCTTGATCCACGGCCTTGTATTCGATGCACAGCGCGTACAGCCGGGCGACGTATCGGGGCCTTACTCCGGCCCTGGTCCGAGTGGCGGATGGCGGATCGGCTACTTCAAGGGCACTTTGCTTTGGGGCGCGTCATTCCACGAAGAGTCGGGCATCTCCGAGCTTAAGAGGGCCTGGCGCAGCGGCGAGTGGCTGTCGGACCACCGCCTGTTTCGGGCTACGCTGGTCACAGTCGGCTTGCCAGTCGTCCTCATCGGAGCATTCGGCACCATCGCGCTCGTCACCGACGTTACCGCTGTGCGATTGATGCTGCTTCTCGCCGTCGCCTACGCTTCAGTGCGGCTTGGCATAACGCTAATCCGTGCATGACAGTCCAATGGGGGTAGTGAGACATGTTCAGGAATACCAAAGCATTCAGCGGGTTCTCGGTCAACGATCTGGCCGCTGCGAAGAAGTTCTACAGCCAGACCCTTGGGCTGGAGGTTGAGGAGAAGCCCGAGGGGCTGCAGTTGAAGATTGCCGGCGGAAACTATGTCTTCGTATATCCCAAGGCGGACCACGCTCCCGCGACCTACACCATGCTCAACTTTCCGGTAGACGACATCGACAAGGCAGTGGATGAGCTGACACGCAAAGGCGTCAAGTTCGAGCACTACGGCAAGCTCACCGATGAAAAGGGCATTGCCCGAGGGATTGCCCAAAAGCAGGGCCCAGACATCGCGTGGTTCAAGGACCCGGCCGGGAACATACTCTCCGTCCTGCAAGACGTGTAGGTGTTAGCGCTTTAGGCGCCTCTGATCCAAGACCAGGCCCTAACCTATCGCAATGCAGCGGGTTCCGAGGCGATCGCCCCCGATCGCGGGGCTCCGATCTCTCCGAGGTAACCTCGGGGGACTACCGACGCTTCGACATCGCATCGCATGCGGACCACTCCGCTTCCACGGAGGTCGCCGCACGCACAACGAGACAGGTCGGAGCCCGCTGCAAACCCGCCTTTGACACGCTCCAATCAAGAGCTGTGGGCGCAGGCGCTCGCGTACGCCTTCCTCGACGGCGACTGGTCTGTCGAAGGGCTGGTGCGGCGCGGCGACCTTGTCCTTGGCCACCGCCGACCGGCGTTGCGAACCCTTGTGCAGAGGATCCTCGGAGCCTACCCCCGCCCACCATGGGATCGGCCGCGGGAGCTCGCGTCTTGGCTTGCTTTAGACCCCGCGTTCGAATCAAGCGCCGGGCTGGAGGTCAGCGGTGTCCCCACCCACTGGCTGTCCTTCCAACCGGCGATGGGAGAAATGCGCTGGCCTGTGCCGGCAATCCCCACAGTCGGCGAGCTTGCCCATTTCCTCGGAGTGACTGCCAACGATCTCGCATGGTTCGCCGACGTAAAGTCGCTTGAGAGCCGGGTGGTCGAGGAGCGGTTGAGACATTATCGGTACCGCTGGGTTCGCAAGGCCGCTGGCGGCGTCAGGCTCATCGAATCCCCAAAGGTGCGGCTTCGGAGCCTACAACGCCAGGTGCTCGCGACGATTCTCAACCGCGTACCAATGCACCCAAACGCCCACGGCTTCATCCGCGGCCGGTCGGCCGTCACGTTTGCGCGCGAGCATTCAAATGCCGATGTAGTGGTGAGGATTGATCTCCACAACTTCTTTGTCTCGATCACCGCTGGGCGCGTGTATGGCGTGTTTCGGACTGCCGGCTACCCCGAGTCGGTGGCGCATGCGCTGACAGGCCTCACCACCAGCGTGATGCCCCGGGTCGTATGGCAGGACGCGCCACGGCCGCCGCAGTCAGCAGACGAGATCCACGAGCATTTCATGCTGGGGAAGCGGCTCGCCTCGCCTCACCTGCCTCAGGGAGCGCCTACATCACCGGCGCTCGCCAACCTATGCGCCCACGGCCTGGATCGCCGGATGGCCGGTCTTGCGGCGGGATGCAGTCTGCGGTACTCGCGCTACGCCGACGACCTGGCGATGTCGGGTTCGTTGAACCGACCTGCCGTGGCGAGACTAATCGAGCTGATCCGGCAGATCGCTCTCGAAGAGGGCTTCAAGGTGAATGACGCCAAGACGCTCGTAATGGCCGCGGGCCACCGCCAACACCTTGCTGGCGTCGTTGTCAATAGGACGCCCAATCTCGAGCGCCCTGCATACGACCGGCTTCGCGCGATCCTGCATAACGCCACCAGACATGGGCTCGACGCTGAGAACCGCGCGGGCCACGCTCGGTTTGCCGAGCATCTTGCTGGCCGAGTTTCGTGGGCCGTCAGCCTGAATCAGAACCGAAAGACGATTCTTGAACGCTTGCTCGCGCAGGCAACTACTAAACGAATTGGGGATCCCGAATGAACGTCATTGAGACGAGCGTGATGGTGGGCGGTGATGGGTCCGAGACGCCTCTGACAGACTCGATGCGTTTAATCGTCTGACCGTGCGGACAAGATCCGGTTGAGCCTGATGGCTTCGTCCCTTCGTCGGCTGCGTATCAGCCCCCACACGGCGCCAGGCGGGACAGCCTTGAAGGACGGACGACTGCGATCGAGGTGCTCGCTGCGCTGCCTTTGTTGAAGTCGGCGATCTTCGCCACCACTATCGTGTCGCCGGCTGCGCTGACACCGCCGGGAAGCGGAATGTCAAATCCGGATGCCGTGCGAAGGTCAACCACAGAGTTTCTATCGCCGCCAGCCCATACGAAGTAGGGACCGGCCAGGGTCGGGAATTGAAGGTAGTGGTCCTGCGCACCGTATTCGGTCACCCGCCCTGTCGCCAGCTCGTCGACCGACATCGTCGAGTTGCTCGGGGTGACGGTTTGCGGGAGTGCGATCCACAACATGTAATCCGGGGACCCAGCCAGGTAGGTGAGCGGATATTGGCGGCTCAGTGCGGGAGGCGCGACCGCCGGCGCGAGTGTCGTCGCGTCCGCGAACCGGAATTCGGCGGCCGAGTCCGACGTGGACTGCCCTCTCCCCCACACGAGGTAGGTGCCTGCAAACACAGGGGAGCTGACATATCCCGAGTCGAGCGTGGTCATGGTCTTTGTAGCAAAGCGATAGACGCGCACATCCGCCGACGTGTTGGTTACGGGCTGGTTCCATGCGACGTAGCCGTGGCCGACCACCGGGAAGGCGAGCTCACCAGTCAGGTACGTTCCATCCGCGAGGCGAGACGTCGCGAGCTGCCGTTTTTCATGGGTCTGGGTATTCCAGGCCTGGATGCTCCATATTCCGAGCTCGCTGTGCGACTCGCCTTGCGACCAGACGAGCCAGTCGTTGGCGTAGCTCATCCAGGCGAATCCTGACTGCGACTTCGACATCAGCGACACGACGCTCATCTTTCCCGTGGCGAGTTTGACGGCGGCGATACCCTGCTGCTTCGCCGTGGTGAAGCCGCCGTACACAATGCCCCTCGCGTCGTCGACCGCACCAGGACCAAAATTGATTCCCTTGAGCGTGGCCACCTTTTTCGACATAGCAGCCGCCCAGTCGGCGGGAGGCGCCTTGAAGCAGAGCTGGACCGGGCTCGCGGCCGATGCAGTTGGCGAGGGATGGGGCAAAGGGGTCGGAGACGGGATCGCGGCAGTACCCTGAGGAGCGCATGCGCCTGCGACCAGCGACACCACGGCGAGAAGCAGTCTGAGATTGCGCATTTAAGAGATCAACGGCCCCCCCGGACGCCAGGTTACGTGTGTGCATGGTCAGCCGGTGCGCAGCGGCTGGAAACGCGCGGTGGAAATTGTGATTGTGGGCGGTGATGGGTCCGAGACGCCTCTGACAGACTCCCTTCGCCTGATCGTCCTACTGCCCCGGGGACCCGCTCTCGTCTAACCACTATCCAACTCACCTGCTTCGAGGTGGGCCACTATTCACACTCCCTCCAAAATGAGGCAGTTTGTCCTGCAACCCTCGGCGTCAATACACACCTAGTAAGGGTTAGGAATGGATGGAGTCATCACGAGATCTCATTTCCAGTGCCCGCATCGGGGACAAGCTCGCCTTCGAGAAGCTACTTCAGCCGCACATCGCATCTGCGGCCAAGCTTGCCTACGCCATGCTTTTGGACCGAACTGAGGCTGAGGACGTCGTGCAGGAAGCTGCTCTCAGCGCGTGGAGGAGGCTCGAAAACGTTCGTGACGGCGAAGACTTCAAGCCCTGGTTCTTAGGCATCGTCGCCAACCGGTGTCGAACGGTTCGTCGAGGCTCATGGTGGTCCGTTGTTCGTATGGCGGGAGCGCCCATGACCTACTACCCCAGCCCAGAAGAACGACTGGTTCGCGGCGCTGATTTGCGGAGCGCCCTAGCTGCACTTTCTGCTGACCAGAGGGCAGCCATTTTGCTGCACTTTTATCTTGATCTTCCGCTTCAAGACGTGGCCAGAGCGCTCGAAATCTCAGTGGCAGGCGTGAAGTCACGCATTAACCGAGCCCTAAAGCGTTTGCGGCCGGTCCTGCGTGCTGACGAAGAGTCGGTCTGATGGGTATCCGGGAGCAGCTCCACGATGCTTTCGACGGACAGGACTTCTCCAACGACGCCCTTCTAGCTCGCGTCGCGACCCAGCTGGACTCGTCGCGTCGCGCGAATAGCCATCAGTGGGCTGCCGCCATCGCCGTGATGCTGACCATCACCTTGGTCGCGACACTGTTGGTGGCTCGAGCAGCGCGTGATCGCAGCCACGGCGCACCTACTCCAAGCGGCCGGATCAGCCAGTGCCTGCCGGCGCACAACACTAGCCCCACCCCGGGGGTGCGCGGGAGCATCACTGAGTACCCGGTGCCGGCGGACCTCCGCTATCTCTCGGACATCACCGCAGGACCGGATGGGAGCCTTTGGCTCATTGGTCAGGGGACAAACGCGCCGAACGGCATGATCGTCAAGTTGACGACCTCAGGCGCCTTTACCGAGTATCCGGTCCCCAGTGCCAACACGTATTTAGGCGGGATCACAACCGGACCTGACGGCAACATTTGGTTCACCGAGACCTACATTGGGGGTCCTGCATCAGAACCGCCTCAGGTGAATGTGGGCAAGGTAGCCAAACTCACCACATCGGGCAAATTTACGGAGTACCGCGTTCCTGGCACCGTGGCTGAGCTCGGCGGAATCACTACCGGAGCCGACTGCAACCTCTGGGTGACCGATTCAGGATCTAACGAGATCCTGAAGGTCAGCACGTCGGGCAGCGTCACGGAGTACGCGATTCCCTCCGCAGATAGCCAGCCAGAAACGATCACGCCAGGCCCTGACGGCGCGCTCTGGTTTACGGAGTACTCGGCAGCGAAGGTTGCCAGGGTTACCACGTCCGGCCACATCACCGAGTTTCCGCTTCCAGCCAAAGGGGACTCCTTCGCATACCGGCCAGGTGGACTCGCATCGGGGCCTGACGGAAATCTATGGGTCACTGAGGTAGGCACTTGGCCGGGTGGGGGACCGGGCCAGGTGGCCAGGCTGAGCACGTCGGGGGTCTTCACCACGTACGTTGTTCCAGCCACCAAGCTCGCGCCAGGTTTGTCGCTGTTGAGAGACACCGGGCCTGGAAAAATCACGGCCGGACCGGACGGGAACCTTTGGTTTTCCGTTCTGTGGAACCTTGACAGCGTGACGACTGCAGGAGTCTTCACCCAGTACATCGCTCCGGCGCCGGACGGTCACTTCAGCAACGTTTATTCGATGACAGCGGGGCCGGACGGCGCCGTTTGGTTCACAGGACGCGACATCACGAACGGCCGCCCACTGGTCGGCAAGGTCGTTGTCAAAGCAGCATCGTCTAGCTGACCGGCAGGCCGCGTTTGCCACAGGCGCGGGTCGCCAGACTCATCGATACGGTGCGACGGAAACTGTCTGTCAATGTGGGCGGTGATGGTCTCGAACCAACGACCTCCTGGGTGTAAACCAGGCGCTCTACCAACTGAGCTAACCGCCCGCGACGGAAGGTCAGTCTACCCAGCAGCCAGGGCTTTCAATGCAGCGTTCAGCTGCGCGTCCTTGGCGTAGCCCGCCGCGGGTTTGGTGACGTCGAACTCGTCGTCGGGGTTGGCCAACGTCACAGCGATGTCGGGCGTCAGGCCCTTGTGATCGATGGTGATCCCGTTCGGCAAGTACCACCGCTTGATGGTGAGGTGGAGGTCAGAGCCATCGCTGAGCGGGAAATCCAGCTGCACGGACCCCTTGCCGAACGTCGTGGTGCCGACCAGCTTCGCGCGCTGGTGCACCTGGAGAGACCCTGCAACGATCTCCGAGGCCGATGCGCTGTTGGCGTTCACGAGCACCACCAGCGGCACCGTCGGCGCCAGATGCTGCCCGCTCACCTCGTGACGCTCCACTTCGGTGCCGCGGCCGTGCAGCTCGAAAGTCTCCCCGCTGGCGACGAACTGGCTGATGACGTCGTCGGCGGCCGAGATAAAGCCCCCGGGATCGCCGCGTAGATCGAGTACGACGCCCTTGGCCCCTTTGAGGCCGACCGAGAGAGTGTCGGCGAACTCCTTCGAGGTGGAGGCCCCGAACTGATAGATGCGAACGTAGAGCACCTGGTTGCCGATCACTGTCGAGCGGACCGACGCAACGTGGATCTCAGCCCGGGTGATGGTGACTGTGAAGCTCGTTCCACCTCGCCCGATCGTCAACGTGACCTTGCTCCCATTCGGCCCCTGGATGAGGGCGGTCGCCTGGTCCGCAGTGCTCCCCTTCATGTCCTGGTCGCCCACCTTCAAGATCTGGTCTCCGGCCTGGAGGCCAGCCTTGGCGGCCGGCGACTCAGGCACGGTGCCGGCGATCACCGGATATCCGGCGGTGAAGTTGAGGTAGATGCCGATGCCCGAGTACTGGCCCTGCAGTGAGTCCTGCAGGCGCTTGTACTGGACTGGATCGTAGTAGGCGGAGAACGGATCGTTGAGGCTTGCCACCAGGCCCTGCACCGTGCCGTGCGAGAGCTTGGTCGCGTCCAGGTCGGTGTCGACGTAGTTCGCCTGGATCACCTGGATCGCCTGCTGCAGCTCCGTCGTGTCGACCCGGCCGACCGAGTGATGGGCGAGGTAAGGAAGGAACGGCGAACCGGAAAAGGCCTGGTCGACATATACGCCCGACACGAAACCGAGGAGTGCGACGACCAGGAGAGCGCCACCCAATCGGGCAGCGCGAAGTCTCATGTCAGCAGACTAGCGAAAACCCGGCCCCCACCCGCGCTATGCGCGTGAGCCCTGGCG
>DATLPO010000069.1:0-24184 GCA_035535675.1 Candidatus Limnocylindria bacterium | reverse complement strand
AGGCCTACGAAACGATCATCGACGAGCAGGTTGCCGAGCACGCAGGCCGGCGGATCAAGGGCCTTGGCGACGGCCTCATGGTGAGCTTCGGGTCAAGCCGCCATGGCGTCGAGTGCGCGCTGGACATCCAGCAGGCGATCAACGAATACAGCAAGCAGAACCCAGAACGGACTATCAGGATCCGGATCGGCCTCAACACCGGTGAGGTGGTCGAGGAGGCCGGCGACATCTTCGGCGCTGCGGTCAACGTCGCCGCCCGCGTGGCGGGCAAGGCCAAGGGTGGCGAGATCTTGGTCTCCGACGTTGTGCGGCAGCTGGTGGGACCGCTGGCAGAGATCAAGTTCGACTATCGGGGAGCCTACAAGCTGAAGGGTTTCCCTGACCGATGGCGGCTGCACAAGGTAACGCCGGGAGAATCGACTTCGCTGGCGACGACCATGCCGACAGGTGACGGCTTTGTCGGTCGTGAGCAGGAGCGCCTTGACATTCGCATGGTGCTCGACCGCGCGGCGACAGGTTCGGGAGGCATGCTCTTCGTAGCCGGCGCCCCGGGCATCGGAGCATCGCGCCTCGCCGCCGAGGTCGCGGGCGACGCCGAGCGCAAGGGCTGGATGGTCCTCGCCGGCCGCTGCGCGGAGCAGACCGCTGCACCGTATGCGCCTTTCAGGGAGATCCTCGGCGCCGCGGTCGCAGGGGCCGGAGCAAAGACTCTGCATGACGCGGTGGGCGAGAACGGTCCACTGCTCGCGCAGCTCGTGCCTGCCCTGCGGCAAAAGGTGCGCGGGATGCCCGCCGCCAGCGAGGTCGGCGCCGACAGGCTGCGCGAGCGGCTGTTCCACGCCATCTTCGACTTCCTGGTCGGCTGCCAGGGCACCAAGCCCCTGCTGATAGTTCTCGACGATCTCCAGTGGGCTGATGAAGCGTCGATCCTTCTGCTGCGCGACCTCGCCGAGCGCCTGGGCGGGAGCCGCATGGTGATCGCGGGCACCTACTGGGAGTCGGAGCTCGATTCCGGAAGGCCATTCACCTCGATCGTGTCGCGCTTGCTTCGCCGCCGTCGCGCCCAGCGGATTGGGCTCGGCCGGCTCTCGGATCGCGAGGTCGAGAAGATGGTGGCGGGGATGGCGGAGACCCCTGTCACGCCGGTCCAGCTCCTCGGTATCCAGGCAGCCACCGAAGGCAACCCGCTCTTCGTCGAGCACTCATTCCTCTATATGGCCGCGTCCGATAGCATGCTTGGCGGCAGCGGGCGCGTTCAACCGAGCTTCACTGAAGAAGATCTCGAGCTCGCACAGAGCGTGCGGGGCCTGATCGGCCGCCGGCTTGAGCGTCTGAGCGAGCCTGCCCAGAGGATGCTCGTGGCAGCGGCGGTCGTCGGGCGCGACTTCGACATCGCTCTGCTCGAAGCCTTTGGCGAGCTTTCTGGCCATGAGCTTCGCGAGGCACTCGACGAAGCGACACGAGGACACTTTCTCACCAGCGCGCCGCCTGATCGCTACAGGTTCGGGCACGAGCTTGTGCGGCAGAGGGTCCTTGCAGTGCTGCCTCTTCCCCGCCTGCAGGCGTATCACCTGGCGGTGGCCGACACCCTCGAGCGCGTCTACGGGAAGAGCGCCAACGAACGAGCCGGCGAGATCGGCTATCACCTGTACCAGGCAGGCACCGCGGCTGACCCTGTGCGAACTTCGGGCTACCTGGCGCAAGCAGCACGGAACGCCCTGGCCGTCGGTGCGTTCGAAGAGGGGCTTCGCCTGATCGACAGCACGCTGCTCCTGCTCCCTGGCGACCGGACTCGCGAGCGCGCCGAGGCGCTGTCCATGCGAGGCCAGGCGTTCTGGGGGTTGGGCCGCATCGAGGAAGCAAAGAACGCCTTGAAAGGTGCGGCGCAGAGATACGAGGAACAGGGCGATGCGAAAGCAGCGACCGCCATGCGCCAGCGCCTGGAGAGCATCGACGCGAAGCCGGTGGAAGAAGAGAAGGAGCCCGAGGAGCTCGAGCTCGTCGGCGCTTCGGAGGATTCCGGCTAGGCGTTAACCCGTCAGCCTTGCGGCCGGCGGTACCGGTGCGTAGGCAGCGTTGCCGATGACGGATGGCAGGTTGCTCGTGAAGGTAATGGTGTCGGCGATGACGCCGCCTGTCTCGTCGGTGCGAAAAGTCGAGGCTTTGAAGACGGTGATCGACGCCGCAGGCGTGTAGATGAGCCCGATGAATGCCGAGTCGCTGAAGGCACCCAGGAAATTGCCGCAGGAATTGGCTGGAGGGTGGCCGGGGCCGGGCTCGTAAACCACAACCCAGTTGTACTGGTAGCCGCTGAAGACATAGGTATCGCCGAGGCTGGAGTTGTTCAAGCAGCCGCCGTTGGGAATGTAGTAGGTGACAGCACCTGGGGTGATCGGTCCCGGGCAGTTGGTCAGCGCAGCGGCAACGGTGTCGCATTGATTCTCATTCGCGCGATCGCCGAGCGGAGGAGTGGCGCGGTTTGCGTTCTCGTTGGGCAGGTTGCCGCCGATAGGCTGGGTCTCGCTGCTTGGCGGAAACGACCCGAACGTGCCCGGGGCAGCGGCGGCGTTGGGTGTAAAGCCATTGGGGATGTCGTTGTCGTCCAGGAATGCGGTTTCGTGGCCGAGGGTGCAGCCGAGACCGGTGAAACCGGGACACGAGCTGGTGTTGGAGTTGGAGACCGTCCCGACCACCGAGACGCTGTCAACGAGGCCCCAGGGACCGTTGCATCCGCCGTTTGGCGCACTGACGTAGATGTTGTACGACGTTGCCCCCGGGACATTGCTGACATCGACCTGGATGATTTCCGAGTTCGGGGCTGTCTTGGCACTCCTGCACACGGATGGGGCGCTCTCGCGTTTGTAGTTCGTTCCGTTGTAAGTGTCGGTTCGTACTGAGGTCAGAATCACACCCCACGTAGCCTTGGGGAGGTCGTTGGGTCCGCCCGTCGGATTGATTTGGAACGCGCCCGCGCACTGGGCGCCGTTCCCGTTCCAGAACTGCTTGGACGAAACGCTGTTGCCATTGTTCCATTGCGGCTCGTCAGGCGGTTTCAGCTCATTGCTGACGAAGTCTCCGTTGTTGGTGTAGCCGCCCTGCCAGTTGTAGACGCCTGGCTTGAGAAACCAGCAGTCATTGCCCACGAAGTTGGGATTGGCCGCGTAAGTGCCGGGCGACATGATGACATTGGTCCCACTTGCAACCTGGCTGCCGCCGACCACTGTTGGTAGAGGGTAGTTGGGGTCGACCAGGCGGTAGCCCGATTTGGTCTGGCCGGCGACGTCGGGGAACGTGCACGATGGGTTCGAGCCGCTCGGCCAGCAGTTCAACGACACGGGACCGGGGACCGTCACCTGGCAGCGCGCGTAAATGTCACCGCCAACGCGCATGCTGCCGCTGGTTACAGAGATCGCGCCGTTCGATACCACATCGCCGATCACGTCCAGGTTGCCACTGCCGTTGACGGTGAACGCATTGCCTGGAACTCCACCACAGCCTGCTGAGCTCAGTGCGGCGAGGGTTGGTGAGTAGAGGAGGTTGTTGACGCTGGACGATCCACGCGTGGCGATGGTCGGAGTGGACCCGTTCGTCAGGATGCGCCCGAACTGGAGCTGAAGCGAGCGGGTTGCTGTCAGGGCGAAGAGGCTGCCCGCGGGGCCCAGGTTTGACACCACCAGCGTCAAAACGGTGCCGTCCGCATAGGTGCAAACGATGGTGCGGGGGGCCGCCCCTGGCGCGCCGTAGCCGGGCGCGCAAGCGGGGGCCGCGTACTGGCGCCGGTTGGTACCGAAGATCGTGGTGGCCGCCTGCTCGGCAGTCGTGTAGTTGGCGGTCTGCTGAAGCTTGTCAGCAGCGGCCAGCGCCGCAGCATCGACTGCCGCCTGGAGGTTGCGCCGGAGCGTGTAGGCCCGCGACCCGTCGATTGCCAGCGCAGCCATGCCGACAAGCACGGCGATCATGATCGCGATGAGCACGATCGCCTGACCACGCTGAAAACGCGGGTGAGGAGCAAGCTCCCGCGACGGAGTCGCGGGGGCCCCAGCGGACGCTGCGCCTTTTAGAGACAAATAACAACGAGGAGGAGTGGTTGTGATGAGCCGGAGTGAATCCGGCCTACGGCTCCGCCTAGTCTCGTTTACTAAGCGCGCCATCAGTATTCGGTCCTGAACACGGATGCTGCGGTGATCACGATGTGGTCGGCGGTCGCCTGCGCGATCACCGGCGTGATCAAGATGAGGTTGAGGCGCAGCGTCACCTGCAGCTGACCGTTGTTGCCTGCCGGGTTGACCGCGCTGCATGAGCCGGTGGCGGCCGCCGCGTTCTCGCCACCCGGGGCGTTCATCGGTGGGGTCGCCTCGACGCCTGGGGGCGGGTTGGGCTCCGTGATGTAAAGCCATGCGGCGTTGCCCGGCGGCGTGGCGGAGGTGATGGGGCCCTGCGGGCAGGGCGCGGTCACCGGCGCGCCGACCAGCTGGGTCCTCACTGTGGCGAGGACGTCGGCGTTGGTGGGCTGCATGTTGGCGGCGATCACCGCGGTCCTGGCGCCTTCCCGCGCGGCGTGGCTCAGCGTGTCGTAGTAGAAGACGGCCCGACCGATGTCGATGATGCCGAAGAGGAGGAGGAGCAGCACAGGGGAGATCAGGGCAAACTCGATCAACGCCTGCGACCGCTGAGAGCCGCCCGGTGCGCGTGTACTCACGGCCCCTGCACCGTCATGTGTTCGTTGACGGCGAGCCGGAACGTTCCGAACTGGGCGCTGACCAGGGGTGTCAGTGCTCCATACGAGTACAGCACGATCACGTTGAGGTCTTGCTGGCTCTGGTTCGTAGCCGGCGTCGTGTAGTCCAGGCCGGCTGTGTTCGCGTAGCAGATGTAGAGCCAGGGCGCGCCGCCGGTCGGCGGATATGAGGCATTGGCGTATGGGGGGTTGTGGAAAGCGTTGCCGTCGCTGGAAGCGGGGCATGTGGTGCCCGGGTTCTTCAGGACAGACGTCGGCAGGGAGACCGCCGACAGCTCAGCGTCGACAGCGGCCTTGATCTGTGCGTCGTACAGGTACGGGTGTGTCCGCGTCGGGGTGTCGAACCAGACTCCGTGCCTCGCTCCTTCGCGGGCGGCGCTGGAGAGGGCCTCTTGCACATAGAGGGCGCGGCCGATGTCGACAAGGCCTCCGACCAGCAGCAGAAGAACCACTGAGGAAAGCGCGAACTCAACCATCGACTGCCCAAGCTGCTTGTTCATGCCGCGACTTAAGACCGAGTTAGGGGGGCGCGGCACCCGACTATCTTGCCTATGATGGCTCGGACATGCGCAGTCTTACGACCCGAAGGCCTTTCACAATTCTTGGCATCGTCCTTGCCCTGCTGGTAATCGCTGCCTTCGTCCTCGTAGCAATCAACGCGAGTACAGGGTCGGTTGGTCCCACCCAGAAGGTGGTCGTCGCGACCAGGGACATACCACCCCGGATTCCGATCGATTCAGGATCCCTTGAGATCAGGGAAATCCCGACTGCCGGCTATCCAAATCTTCTCTTCACCAAGATCGACGACGTCAGGGGGATGATCCCACTGGTCACGATCGTGACCGGGGAAGCGATCACCTCGAACCTGGTGGCCAAGCCCGGCGACACGCTACCGGCGCAATCAGGGTTCCTGCCCATTCCATCTGGCTACGTCGCGCTCACCATTCCCACCAGCGAGCAGCAGGGAGTCGCCGGTTACGTCCAGCCTGGCGATTACATCTCGGTGATCGCGACTGTGACGTCGGGGGCCAAGGTCGCCAGCAAGACGGTTTTCATTGACCTGCACGTGATCCGGGTCGGCATGGCGGCTGTCGAAGCCGGAGGAGCGGCACCGACCGCCAGCAGCCTGACGGTTGTCGTCACCGAGTGCCAGGCCGAGTACATCACCTGGTTTTTGACCAATGCATCACTCAAGTACACGCTCGAGTCATACCAGGATTACCTGCAGACGCCGCCGGCCAAAGACCCCACGTGTCCGAGCGTCGGCTCGGCGCCCGGGGTGACCCTGGCAACAGTGAAAAAGGCCTACCCCTCCCTCTTCTGATGAACCTGCCGGCCCCAATCGTTACTTTGATCATTGCGGTGCCGATGGCGGCGGCGATCGCCGTGTTCTTCTGGAGCCTCGACCGGATTCGCAAGGAGCGTACGGCTCCCGTGACCGTCCAGTCTTCGGCCAGGGCGACGCCACGCGAGCTGGTCGAGCGCCTCTTGCGACCCGCCGCCGACAACTTGAGCCAGCGACGGAGCGTGCGCGGCCGGCCGACCCTCACCGAGGACCTGGCTCGCGCGGGGCTCAACATCACGCCACCCGAATATCTCCTGCTCCGGATTGGGGCCGTGGCGTTGGGAGCGCTCATCGGACTGTTTCGGTTCGGCTTCTCCGTCGGACCAATCGTCCTCGGCGCCGTTGGTTTCGTGGTCCCGCCGTTGGTGGTCGCCTACCTGCAGCGCCGGCGCCAGAACCTATTCAACGAGCAGCTAACCGCGATGCTGCAGCTGCTGTCCAACTCGTTGAAGACCGGCTACGCAATCGACCGCGCTCTCGAGACGGTGGCCACCAAGTCGCGGCCCCCCGTTTCCACGGAGTTCGAGCGCGTCACGACCGAGATCACGCTAGGCACGTCGGTCGAGGATGCGCTGAGCGCGCTGCTGCTGCGAATCAACAGCGCGGACCTTGAATTCATCGTCACCGCGATCCTGCTGCACATCCGCGTCGGCGGAAACCTGGCGGAGGTTCTGGACACCATCTCCGACACCCTTCGTGACAGGTTGCAGACAAAACGCGACATGAGCGTCCTCACTGCGCAGTCGCGCGCTTCCGCCACCATCATCACCGGCTTGCCGATCCTGCTCGCCCTCGGGCTTTACGTTTTCGTCCCGGGCTACTTCGCGCCCATGACGTCAACGTTTGTCGGCTACGTCCTGCTCGGGATCGCAGGGCTCCTCATCCTGGTGGGCAACATCCTCATCAACCGCATGACCACGCTGCAGGCATGAGCTCGATCTTTCTGATTGCGGTGTCGGCCGGCGTCATCTGCGGGGTGATAGTGGTTGCGTTCTTCGTCGCGCTCGACCGCAACCTGGCCGCAGCGGCTGCAGCCAACGGTGCATGGGCAGCCCCTGAGACGAGGACGCCGCTGCTGAAGCGCCTCGAGGCGGCTGCGCGGCCCCTCGCCGCGCGCCTGCCCGCTCTGGCGGCTGGCGAGCTGCGCCAGAAGCTCAGCAGGGCGGGGGATCCGGGCAACCTGACACCGGCGGGGTTCCAGGCCGTCAGGTACAGCATGGCCGCCCTCTTTGCCATCGCCGGTCTTGCGCTCGGGCTGCTTCTGCGGCTGGGAATCCCGACTCTGGTCACCGCGGTGGTAACTGGGGTGGTTTTGGCGGTGATCGGCTACTTCGTGCCTCTGCTCTGGCTGAACCAGCGGATCGCTCTTCGCCGCCATCAGATCCAGCGCTCGCTGGCTGAGGCCACCGACCTGCTGACGCTGGTGGTGGAGTCAGGCATGAGCCTCGATGAGGGGCTCCTCAGCATCACCGAGCGGTTCCACAATGCGCTGGGGGACGAGATCGGGAAGGTGCTGCGGGAGATAAGGCTGGGGCGGCCACGAATGGCGGCGCTCGAGCACATGGCGGATACGTGTGGGGTGGCTGACCTTCACCATCTCGTTGAGTCCATCGTGCAGTCGGATCAGATGGGGGTGCCGATCGCTAGGCTGCTCAGGGTTCAGGCGACCGAGATGAGGAGGCGGCAGCGGCAGACGGCACAAGAGCGGGCCGCCCAGGCCTCTTCGCGGATGGTGTTCCCGATGGTGGGGTGCATCTTTCCTGTGCTTTGGATAGTGCTGCTCGGGCCCGCGATCATCCAGATCCTGAGCACGGTTCGGTAGCGGGTGAGCAGTCGCATGACCCCACGGGGTCTGCAGCCGTCGTTCAGCGATCTCGATAAGCCGCTCTACACGATCAGCGTCGCCGCCGAGATCCTCGAGACGCATCCGCGCACGCTGATGCTCTATGAGGACGCGGAGCTGCTCGAACCGCATCGCACTTCAACGAACAGGCGGCGGTACTCGCAACGCGATATCAGCAAGGTGCAGGTGATCCAGTACCTGACTCGTGAGAAGGGGGTCACGCTCGCGGGGGTGCGGCACATCCTCAGCCTGTTCGAGGTGATGAAGAAGCACCGAGTCGAGCCGCCGCCCAACCTGAGAGAGATCTTCGACAGGTACTCGCAAATCATCTAATCCGAACCTCTAACCTCTCTCCCCTTCAGGGGAGCATTCAGTAAGGCCCCTCCTTAACGCCGCCGTGCGCAGAGGCGGTCCAGGGATTCGCTGGGCCGCCTAGAGCGAATCGTCAGCCGGAAGTAGCTCAAACGCCGCCTGCTCTCCCGGCGTTAGCGAGTCGCCTTCTCTTGAAGGCTTCACATGCGAACCGTATTTCGGACCGTACAACCTTGACGAGTGGCGAGCTTCTGCCGGGTCGTTGATGTGCCGGCTCTTGAAGGGAACGACCCTCTTGCCGACCCGAAGCTTTCCTTCAGGTCGCGCTAGAAGGTTTTTCGGCCAGTGGCGCGTCAGCCCTTGCCCCGAGCGGATGAACACTTTGTCGCCGTCGGTGACGATCCAGATCGTGACGCTCGACTCTTTGCCGGTCTTGCGACCATATGTCGTCAGGCGCACTTCTTTCTCATTCGCTACAGCGTCGAGGACTTCCTTGGGAAACTGCTGCATTAAGTCTTGAACCAATTGTTGGTTCGATGTTGTTCCGCCCTCAGCCGGTGTTCTCCGCTGCCTCCCGACGCCGCTTCGCCACGGGCGCCCACAGGCTCTCCAGGTCGTAGTACGAACGCTCGCCCGGGAGGAAAACGTGAGCGAGCACCGAGTCGAAGTCCAGGAGGATCCAGGTCGCGTCCTCGTAGCCATCGACATGCAGCGGCCTCAGGTTCTTTTCCTTCGCGGCCTCGACCATCCCGTCGGCGATTGCCTTCACCTGGCGGTCAGTCTCACCCTCGCACACCACGAAGTAGTCGGCGATGGTGGTCTTCTCGCGGACGTCAAGCACGACAGGCTTCCACGCCTTCTTGTCGGCCGCCGCACCGCGCAGCAGCCTCGCAAGCTGCAGGGGTGTCGTGCGGGCAGCCTTCAACATTTCGATTATCCCGCGTACAGCCGGTGCAAGACGATGTACCTCTCCACCGCGGGAGTGACCATGCTGCTGATCGCCTTGCCTTCAGCGACCGCCTTGCGGATCTCGCTTGCTGAGACATTCGGGGTCGGTCGCAGGCACAACCCCACCTTCGCTTGCCCGAGTCCAACTCCCTCCAGGTCTTCCTCGCGTGGTGCCTCAGAGCCTGGGCGGGCGACGATAACCATGCTCGCCAACTTGCGAACCTCTTCGGGCCGGTGCCACGTGGAGAAAAGGCGGGCCGCGTCCCAACCGAGGATGAGAACCATCTCGTCTTCTGGCTGTAGGCGCCGCATCTCCTCCAGCGTGTCCACTGTGTAGGACGGTCCGCCTCGCTTGAGCTCGAGGTCAGAGACCTTTAATCGCGGCGCGGCCTCGGTCCCCAGCCTGCACATCTCAAGACGCTGCTCCGCCGACGCGACAGGCGCCGGACGGTGCGGCGGCTGCGCCGTGGGGATGATGATCACCCGATCCAGACCCGCGCAGCCGATCGCCGCCTCGGCCGCGGCGAGGTGGCCATTGTGAAAGGGGTCGAACGTGCCGCCCAGCAAACCAACCTTGTTACCGCTCATGGCTGGTACTCGAACTCGACTTCGCCGATTCGGACCGTGTCGCCCGGCTGGATGCCTGCAGTCTCAAGTGCTGCGTTAACCCCGATCTTGTCGAGCTCGGTCTGAAACCTTGCGAGGCCGCCCGAAGACTCGAGGTCTGTCCGTTCGACCAGGCGCTCGACCCTATCGCCACGGACGACAAAACCCCAGGCCAACTTCTCGACCGCCAGCTCGGTTCTGCCAACCGCAGGAAGAGTTGTTTTGCGCGCGGGGCCTTGCGGGCGCGGCTCGGGCGCGGTCGCGAGGGTAGTGACGACTGCATCGATCAGCGCCGGCAGACCCTCGCCCGACAGCGCTGAAACGAAATGGATCGGTCCTTTGCGACGGGACCGTGTTCGCAGCTTTCGGGCCGGCTCCATGTCGACCTTGTTGATTGCCACGATGTACGGTCGCTGCGCGAGGTATGGCGAGAACTGCTCCACCTCGGCCTGGACCATTGCCAAATCCTTCCACGGGTCCGGCGACGTGCCGTCGATCACGTATACGAGGATCTTCGTCCGCTCCACGTGGCGCAGGAACCGCAGCCCCAGCCCGACACCTCGTGATGCGCCCTCGATGAGGCCGGGAATGTCGGCGATCACGATGCGACCGCCGCGCGACTCGGCCACCCCCAGCTGTGGGTCGAGCGTGGTGAACGGATACGCAGCCACCTTGGGACGCGCCGCGGTGATCGAGCTCAGCAGCGATGACTTGCCTGCGTTGGGCGGTCCGACGAGTCCGACTTCCGCGATCAGCTTGAGGTCGAGCGTGACCGCCAGCTCCTCTCCTTTGAGCCCGGGCTCGGCGTAATCGGGGGCGTGGCGCGTCGAGCTCTTGAAGTGCACGTTGCCGCGCCCTCCGCTGCCCCCCTTTGCGATGACAGCGCTCGAGCCAGGATGATCGAGGTCGGCGATCACTGCGCCGTCGGGGTCGAGAGCAACCGTCCCGACCGGAACGTCGAGGGTGAGGTGCTTTCCATTGCGACCCGTCTTGCGACCCCCCGCACCATTTGCTCCAGGCTCTGCCTGCCAGCGCAGCTTCCGCTTGTAGAGCGAAAGATCGGACACCCCAGTGGTCGCTTTCATGTAGATCGAGCCGCCCCGGCCGCCATCGCCGCCGTCGGGGCCGCCTCGCGGTACGAAGGGCTCGCGCCTGAAGGAGGCTGAGCCTCGGCCGCCGTGTCCGGCGCGCACCGTGACGCGTGCCGAATCTACAAAGGTGCGGGAGCGGCCGCTATTCGGCGACGATGCTGACCCGCCGGCCGTCCTTGCCCACTCGCTCGTAGCGAACGAGGCCAGGGGCGAGCGCGAATAGAGTGTGGTCGCGCCCGAGCCCGACACCAGTGCCCGGGGTGATGCGGGTTCCCCGCTGGCGGACCAGGATGGTGCCGGCGTTCACCGCCTGGCCGGCATACATCTTCACGCCAAGCATCTTCGGTTTGGAGTCGCGGCCGTTGCGGGACGACCCGCCCCCTTTCTTGTGCGCCATCAGCCTGTCTCCTTGGTTGTCTTCGGTTTCCTCGGCGCGCGCTTGGCAGGCGCCTCAGCTTTGGTTTCATCCACGGCCACTGTAGTTGGCTCGCTTGCTGCTTTGACCGGCTTCGCTTTCTTCTTGGTTTCAGTCTTCGGCTTCGCCTCGGTCTTGGTCGCGGTCCCTGTCGCTTCGGTCAGGCCGCCGATCGAAAGGATTTCGATCGCCGTCAGGTCCGCGCGACCACCCCGGTGGACCCGCACCCTCTTCTTCGACTTGTAGCGGAGGCTCTCGATCCGCGGACCCCGCCGGTGGGAGAGGATTTTGATCTCGATGTCGACGCCATCGATCCCGGGCGCCCCCACTTTGATGTCAGAGCCGTCGCGAAGCAGCAGGACGCGGCCGAGCTTGAGCGACGAACCAGGCTCAGCGTCGAGCCGATCCACCAGGATCTGGTCGCCTGGAGTCACCCGGTATTGCTTCCCGCCGCTGACGACGACAGCCGACAGCGAACCATCCGATTTGGGCACCGAGCGATTCTACCAAAGGGTCACCTAAGCAAGAAGGACGTGATGACGACCACCGCCAGCACCACCACCGCATAGGGGGCGACGGCTCGACGGTAAAGGCCACGAGCAGCCACGGCGCCGCGCCTGACCAACAGCATGCCCGCGACCAGGCAGAGCAGCGCCACGGCCAGCGTGATGGCGAAAAACCTCAGGACGCCAAGCGCGTCGTCGGCCGACGGGGGAAAGAACAGCGTGGTGAAAAGGCCGCAGTACGGCAGCCAGCACAAAGCCCTCACTGTGTCGAGGCGAGGACGCAGCCGTCTATCGCTTGGCTGGGTGAGCGGCCAGAGCCTGAGGAGCGCGGGCAAGCACAGGAGGTACAGAAAGCCGCTCGCAATCTTGACTGGCAGCAGCGAAGAAACCAGCACGTTGCCGAGGACCTGTGGCCGCAGGCTCTCGGGCTGCACAGCAGGGCCCAGGACCGCAAGCAGCCAGCAGAATTGGATCACGAGCAGCAGACCCGGTGCGGGGACGAAGTCAACTGAGAGAGCGAGCTCGGCCCACAAGGTGAACGCGAGCACTATCGCGGCCACTATTACGTTGCGCTCGGCGGACGGCAGCGGGTTGAAAGGAGCCGCAAGCTGTACCGCGACGAGCATCGAGAAGAGAGCCACTGTGGCGACCACCACAGACGGGCGCTCGCGCGCCGGCAGCACCCATGCGCCATGCCTGACCCGGGTCCAGGCGATCTCCGCCACGAGGCCGAAGGCCACTATCGTCACCAGGCCCGGGTACACGACGAGGGCAAGCGAGTGGGTGGCGATCGCCGACAGGATCTGTGTCACAGCCCGGCCAGGGAAAGAAACGGCTGCGGATAAAGGCCGATCACCGCATTGGCGCCGAGAGCGATGCCGACTCCCCAGGCTTGCCTGCCGCGAGGCAGGCCAAGGCTCCGACCGAGGCGAAGCGACGGGGGCAGCCAGAGGAGCAGCCCCAACCCGATCACGAGCGCCAGCGGCCAGTAAAGCTGAGTGGCCCCGCGTAGGAGGAGAACGCGAGCAGCGAATCCTGCAAACGGCGCCGCACCGGCGAGCATCGCGGCAGCGAGCAGGTTGATCGGCCTGTCGTTCGGGCGCTTCTCGCGCAGGGACTGGCGCGACCAGAGATACAGGGGCAAGCGGCTCAGCAGGATTCCGTAAAGCAAAAGCAGCGCCGCACGCTGCCCGTCGGCGATGGCCATCCCCAACCCACAAAGAGCGAGGCCCCAGTCGGCCATGAACGAGTAGTGCCAGGCTGCTGCGCCACCCTCGGTGCGCCAGGAGGCGACGCTTCCCCACAGCATGTTGAGGAGGCCGAGCCCGATCATCATCGCGCCGAACGCAGCGCCTTCTGACGGAACGAGCTCACGGGCTCGCATGAGCACGGCCAGGGCAAGCACAGGGCCGATGAAAGCCATCCACGGGATCGGTGACGTAGCGGTTCTCTCGTCCGGCTCGAACTCGTGGATGTAGGGCAGAGTGCCCAGGGCAGCGCAGAGGCCGGCGACGAGACCGACCGCTGCGAGATGGGAAAGAATCGGCGGTCCGTCGCTGCGAGCGCTTGCGGCAGCGAGAGCCAGAAGCGCAGCCGCAAGAACCGGCCCGCGTAGGCGTGTCGCGAACGAGCGTCCGCCCACCGACGCCGCCTGCATGACGGAAAGCGCGATCACGATCAGGACGATCATCTCGAGGCTTGTGGCAGCTGCAATCGCTGCCATGCCGGCAAGGCCCGCCAGGCCCCAGGTAAGCAGGATCGATCGTTCGACGAGGAGGGGCGACAGGGCGACAACCAAAGCCAATGCCGCCGCCGCCACGATGAGAAGGGCGCAGCTTTCGGACGACAGTGACAGGCTTATGCCCAACTGGTCGGACGTGGCGCCGGGTCTGGCGAGGACCACCACCGCCACGCCGGCCAGACCCAGGATCGCCGCGGCTGAGAAAGCTGCCTGCGGCCGTGCCCTCAACAGTGCAGCGGAAATCGAGCCCGCAGCGGGCAGCGCAACGGCAAGCTCAGGCAGCATTCGTTTCCGCCACGCGCAGAACCGAGATCCCAACCGCGAGCAATGCCGCAGCGATGTAGGGCGCCGGACCTGGACTCGTGTCTGCAATGCCTGCTGACATCGCCACCGACAACGCAAGGGCAACGAGCGCGGTCAGCACCGCGGCGCGCTCAGCCTGGCCAAGGACACGAGCCGTCATCAGCGCAAGGACTGACAAGGCAGCGAACCTGAGTGGCGCACCCGGGCCTGTCATCACTGAGGTGGCGATCCACAGTGAAAGAAGGCCTCCCCCGATTGAGAGGACCAAACGGGCAGTTGATCCGGAAGGCATCACTCCCCAAACATCGGGCCCGGTCCGGAGCCGCTTGAAGCAGGCGACGCCTCCCGCAAGCAGAAGCGCGACTGCCGCGAGCTGCTCGCCACCGAGCCACACCAGCACAGCGAAAGCAAGGGTTGTCACGGCCAGCCCCAGCGCGAGCCCGCGCCGCCCGTCTGACAGGACGATCACGGCAGCACCCAGCCAGGCGGCGAACGCTGCGACCTCCGTCACCTGTTGACCGCGTAAGCGAGCGCCACGAGAATCGCGATCCAGAAGAAAGGCCGCCCGCCGGCAGCCGCCTTTTCGAGCGCGCGAGGATTGATTATCGATTGGTATTGCTCCGGCAAAGTTGCGCTCCGGGCCGCATCGCGCAAGCGGCCGAGAGCGAGTGCGCCAGGCATGGTGAACAAGGGAGGTCTCGAATGGCCTCGCACGCCAAACCCGCCGGCGATCCCATACATGATGGCGCCGAGCAGTACGAGCGGAGCAAACAGTGTCAGCGCCGGCAGGTTGGTCTGAACTGTGACCACCGCGATCAGGCTGCTGCCCAGCGAACCTGGTACGGCCGGCGTGATCTCCGATTGGGCCGGATTGGCGAACGCCGACATCACCACGGGCAGGGCCGGCCCCGCGACCAGGATCAAGGCGGCAAGCACCATTGCGACGCGCGGGAAGGTCTCGCTGGCAGGGTGCCCCCGGCCTGCCGGCAGACCGATCGCCCGTGCCGCCGCGACCATCGCGACCACCCAGGCCGCGGCGCCTGCGATGCCGATGAGGCCGAGAAAATCGCCGGCTTCGAAGGTGGCTGCGAGGCCGACTACGCGCGCACCAAAGGCCAACCCTGGAGGCAGGCCCACCGCGGCGGCGATCGTGAGCAGCGTCCCGGGGCCTGCTCGATCAGGAAGCAAGGGCAGGCAGGCAGTCAGCACCGCGACGGTGGCCAGCATAACGAGGCCGGCAGCGAGGCCCACCGGTGTGCCCACGGCGATGGCAATGAGAGCGAATCCGCCACACCCCGGGATCACCTCTCCCAGGTACTCGCGCCGGGTTGTCGCCGACTGTGCACGGACGGCCGCGCCGAAAGCGACAAGAACGCCAAGCCACGCCAGCGCGACGCCCAGCAGCGGCTGGGGATACCTTCCGTCGCCCATCTCATAGGCGCGCACGAGCAGGTAGAAGCCAAGCGGGTAGAGCGTGGCCACCGCCATGCCGGCTGCACTCAGCGACGGCCGCGACCAGAGCTGGGCGGCCCATCCGCGCCACGGAAACAGGCCTGAGGCCATCAAGGCGGCAGCCGCCAACAGCAAGAAGACAGGCACCGTCAGGGCGGACACTGGAACTGCCGCGTAGACGGCGGTGCCGCCGGCCACTTGCAGGATCGCACCGGCCCAGCTGAGGGCCAGCCACGCCGCCAGCAACACTCCCCACGGCGGGCGAGGAGCTCGAATGTCCTCGATGTCGAGCTGAATCACAGCGAGCGTAGCGGCGGTACCCCCTGCCAGGGCCGTGAGCAGGATCCCTCCCGCTTCTACCGCGAGCATCGATGCGCCGACTCCGACGGCAGCGACGGTTCCCTCCTGCCAGCTGCGCGGCTGAAGCGTCAGGAGGACAGCGGACGGGATGAGGATGACAAGGGCGAAGGCGAAGGCGACAGCATCGAGTCGCAGGTCGAAAGCAGCGCCGAAGCCGAGCGGACCAAGGGTGAGCTCCTGGGTCGAGCGGACCGGCAGCCACAGGACGAACAAGGCAAGCACCGCTCCCCAAGTGCCGGCGCCAACCAGCCCACGTCCTGGCTTCATTCCCGCGAGACCAAGAGCCGCCGTCACGCCGCCGGCTATGAGAGGGAGTGCGACTGGCGCTATAAGTGCAAGTGACGGCACGCCGTCACGCGCTCAATCGATCGATTGCCGCACTCAGCTCAGCTGCGCGTTCCTCCAGCTTTCTGACGATGTCGAACGGCGCCTTGGTTCGAAACTCGGGGTTGGACAGCTTGGCTTGTGTCTTTTCGAGGTCGGACCTCAGCCGGCGCAGCTCGGCCTGGCGGCGGCCGTCCCCGGCGCCCTCTGGAAAGCTCACCTGCCCCGGCACAGCACCAAGCTGGGTTCCACCGTCCAGCCCCTCGGTCAATTCGACCCACGCCAACCTGGCGGCCAATCGCCCGACATTTCCATCAGTGGAGGCGTCGAGCTTCATCTTGCCGCCACGCGGCGGCGCGCCTGCCGCCTGACGGTGCCCACGCACCTCCTCGACGATCCTCATCACCTGCGCGAAAGTCTCCTCCGCTGCGGGATCGACGAATTGTGCGTCTGGCCAGGGCGATCGCATCACATAGTCGCTGTGGCCGGGAGTCCTCGACCAGAGCTCCTCGGTCACAAACGGCATGAACGGGTGCAGCAGCCTCAAAAGATTGTCGAGGCAGAAGTAGGCGACATCCTGTGCGGCTGCGTCGCCCGCACGCAAACGCTCCTTGGCCGCTTCGAGGTACCAATCGCAAAACTCGTTCCACGCAAAGTCGTACGCAGCGGACATCGAATCCTGGAATTTGAAGTTCTCGATTCCGGCTGTCACCGCCGCGCACGCATAGGACAGGCGCGACATCACCCAGCGGTCCTCGAGGTGTTCGTGGATCTCGATGGTCCCCGGCCTTTCGGCCGGCGGAGTGCCCGGTGAGCTCAGCACCAGGCGCGTTGCGTTCCACAGCTTGTTGCAGAAGCGCCGATAACCCTCAACTCGGCTCTCGTCGAAACGCACGTCCTGGCTCGACATCGCGACTGATGCGGCCCATGCCCTGACGGCGTCGGTGCCGTACTTGTCGATGAGGTCTCGCGGATCGACCCCGGTGCCCAGCGACTTCGACATCCGGCGACCGTCGGTCGCCTGCACCTGGCAGTGGATGGCGACGTCGGCGAACGGGACCTCGCCCATGAACTCGAGGCCGGTCATGATCATCCGGCTGACCCAGAGATTGATGATCTCGCGCGCCGTGCTGTTCATGCTGTTGGGATAGAAGGCTTTGAGGTCTTCGGTCTCGTCCGGCCAACCGAGCGTTGCAAAAGGCCACAGCGCCGATGAGAACCAGGTGTCGAGCACGTCGGGATCCTGGGTGAGCGCCGTGCTGCCGCACTCGGTGCACTCTTGGGGACGCACGACTGCCACGAGCTGGTGCCCGTTTTCGCATGTGTAGACCGGAACGCGGTGGCCGAGCCAGAGCTGGCGGCCCACATTCCAGTCGCGCAACCCGCGAAGCCAGTCGAGGTAGGTGCGCTCGAATCGCTCAGGATGCCATCGAACCTTGCGCGCGGCAGACGCCTCAAGCGCTTTGTCCCGCATCACCTCCATTCGCAGCCACCACTGCTCGCTTATCAGCGGCTCGATCACTGTGTCGCACCTGTCGCAGTGGCCCACCTCGTGCGTATATGGCTCTTCTTTGACGAGGAAGCCCTGCGCTTTGAGATCGGCTACCACCCTGCGGCGCGCTTCCAACGCCGGCAGCCCGTCGTACGGAAGGTCTGGCACGTTCATGCTGCCGTCCAGGTTCATTCCGTTGATCACCTCGAGCGAATGGCGTTGTCCGATGTCGTAATCCATCGGGTCGTGGCCAGGCGTGACCTTCAATGCGCCGGTGCCAAAGTCCTTTTCGACCGCTTCGTCGCCGACGATCGGCAGCCTGCGATCGACCAGCGGCAGGATCGCCGTCTTACCGATCAGCGCCTTGTATCTCTCGTCTGTTGGATTTACTGCCACGCCGGTGTCGGCAAGCATCGTCTCCGGCCGGACCGTGGCGATGACCACCTCGCCGCCTCCTTCAATCGGGTAGCGGATGAAGTACAGAGTGTCGTGATGCTCCTGCCACTTCACCTCGAGGTCTGAGATGGCCGATTTATCGCGCGGGCACCAGTTGACGATCCGGGGCGCCCTGTAGATCCACCCCCGCTCGTAAAACGCGACGAACGCGGTCATGACAGCGCGGACGTATCGCTCGTCCATGGTGAATCGAAGGCGGGACCAGTCGAGAGAGACGCCCAGGATGCGGTCCTGGCTCACGATGGTCTCGCCAACGTCGCGATACCACTCGTCGACTCGAGACTCGAAAGCCTCGCGTCCCAGCTGCTCCTTGGTCATGCCCTCGGCCGCGAGCTGCTTCTCGATTACGTTCTGAGTGGCGATCGCGGCATGGTCTGTGCCTGGCAGGTACAGCACCTCGTAGCCGCACATGCGCCGGTACCGCGCGCAGATGTCCTGCAGGGTGTGGTTCAGCGCATGGCCCATGTGCAGCCCGCCTGTGATGTTGGGCGGCGGCAGGCAGATCGTGTATTTCCTCTTCCGGCTCTTCGCGTCGGCGATGAAAAGACCGTCATTTTCCCAGCGCGCGTACCAGCCGGCCTCGACGGCCTGTGGATCGAACGCGGTTGGCATCGGTATCTCGGTCTTACTCATGGGCGTGTTCCGACGAAAGTCATTTGGGTGTCGAGGTTGCCGGCGAGATCGCTTAGCGCGAACGTGCCGGCTTGCGTACAGCTACGAGTACGAAGCGGCGCATGGTGTCGAACATGTTAGCGCCCTCATCGCTTGTTCTTCTGACGCTCCCCGAGCTCGTCGTTCGGCCTGGTTCCTCCTGTGGAGCGGGCAATCGTCGCGAACAATCCGGGGGCGACTGCCATGACCTTCAGGCTCGCCTTCAACTGAATCGGCACCACATCGATCTCGGCTCGATTCTTCGCGATCGCCTTCCACACGGCGTCCGCCACTTGCGCGGGAGTCACCTCCCCTGCCATCGGATCGGCCTTGAGACCTGTCTCCGCCCACATGCCGGCCTCGCTGACGAACGTAGGACACACCACCGACACACCCACGCCAGTTCCCCATAGCTCCTCGCGCATGGCAAGCGCAAAGCCCCGGATGCCGAACTTGGTCGCGTTGTAGATACTGACGCCGGCCGCCGGGATCTTGCCGGCGATCGACGAGATGAAGACCATGTGCCCTTCCCTGCGCTTGACCATCGCCGGCGCAAGGGCTTGGGCGAGGATGATCCCAGCCCGCAGATTGACTGCGATAGCTCCATCGATCTCGTCGATTGACAGGCGCGTGAGCCGTCTGCTCACAGGGACGCCCGCGTTGGAGACCAGGACGTCAATGTCGCCCGCCTCCTTCGCCAGGCGCTCCGGCTCACCGGTTCGCGAGAGGTCGGCGACTATGACCCTCGACTCCCCTAGCTCTTTGGCCAGCTTTTGCAGTGCCTCCTCGTTTCGCGCCGAGAGCACGAAACGAGCTCCAGCCTGGTGGAGGCGCCGCGCGATGTGTGGCCCCAATCCTGTCGAGGCGCCAGTGAGGAGGACGGTCTTGCCCCGCAGGTCTTCCACGACCGAAGAATAGCCTGGGCTAGGCGCTTTCTCCCACGAGCCGCGCCGGGCCCTCGCTTTCCTCCCCCAGCTCGAACTCGGGCTCGAGGGCCTCTCGGATCGAACGCTCGGAGATCAGGCAGCGCTTGATCTCGGGGCGCGATGGGATCTCGAACATGGAGTTGAGCAACGCCTCTTCGATGATCGACTTCAGCGCGCGAGCACCAGTGCCTCGATGGAGCGCTAGCTCCGCGATGGCATCCAGGCTGCCCTTCTGAAACACGAGCTCGACGTTGTCCAGCGTGAAGAACTTCTGGTACTGCTTCACGAGCGCGTTCTTCGGCTCCGTGAGGATGCGCACGATGTCCTGCTGGTCGAGGTGATGCAGGGTGACAATGATCGGCAGGCGGCCGATGAACTCCGGGATGAACCCGTACTTCAAAAGGTCCTGCGGCTGCATGAGCTTCAGCGTCTCTGACACCGCCTTCCGCTCGATCTTCGTGTGAGGGGCACCGAAACCGATGGCCCGGCGGCCGATGCGCTGCTCGACCACCTTCTCGAGGCCGTCAAACGCGCCGCCGCAGATGAAAAGGATGTTGGTGGTGTTGATCTGGATGAAGTCCTGGTGGGGGTGCTTGCGCCCGCCCTGCGGCGGCACGTTGGCGACGGTGCCCTCGAGGATCTTCAACAGCGCCTGCTGGACACCCTCTCCGCTCACGTCGCGGGTGATCGACGGGTTGTCTGACTTGCGCGCGATCTTGTCGATCTCGTCGATGTAGATGATCCCGCGCTCGGCGCGGCTGATGTCGAAGTCCGCCGCCTGGATGAGGCGGAGAAGGATGTTCTCAACGTCCTCGCCCACATAGCCGGCCTCGGTGAGGCTTGTTGCGTCGGCGATGGCGAACGGCACATCGAGGATCTTGGCGAGGGTCTGCGCGAGATATGTCTTGCCGCAGCCGGTCGGGCCGACCAGGAGCACGTTCGATTTGGTGAGCTCCACGTCTCCGACTGACTTGGAGGCCGAGATACGCTTGTAGTGGTTGTAGACCTGGACCGAAAGCACCTTCTTGGCGCGGTCCTGGCCGATCACGTACTGGTCGAGCGCGGCGCAGATCGTTTTTGGATTCGGGATGAAGCCCGTCTTCTGCTTTTTCTGGCCCGCCGACCGGTTGTCGTCCTCGAGGACCTCCTGGCAGAGGTCGATGCACTGATCGCAGATGAAGACCCCTGGTCCTGCTACGAGCTTACGGACCTGGTCCTGCCCCTTCCCGCAGAACGAGCAGCGCGTATAGCGGCGGCGGTCTTCTCTTTCGTTCATTTATCTCTCATCGCGATCGTCGCTTGTCCATCAGGACGAAGCCGGTGCTGCCGGGGGATTATGGCCCCACAGCATCTCGTTGGCAACGCTTATGCATTCGCTACAGATGAAAACTCCCGACCCCGCGACCAGCCTCACGCCAAGCTCACCCTGCACCTTTCCGCAAAACGAACACTTCGGCTTGTGCCTTTTGACCTCGCCGCCCTTCGCCTTACGTCGGAAGATCATTACCCGGCGGCGACCACCTTTTCCTTTTCTTTCTCTTTGTCCTTCTCTTTTTCCTTGTCGGAGGGCTTGATGGGGGTGAGGATGATGTCGTCGATCAGCCCGTACTCCTTCGCCGCCTCTGAGGTCAGGAAGTAGTCGCGCTCGGTGTCCTGGGTGACCTTCTCGATCTTCTGGCCAGTGTGGCGCGCAAGGATCTGGTTCAGCTGCTCGCGAGTGCGCAGGATCTCCTTGGCGTGGATCTGGATGTCGGTGGCCTGCCCCTGCATCCCGCCCCATGGCTGGTGGATGAGGATGTTGGCGTGCGGTAGTGCGTACCGCATCCCGTGAGCGCCGCCTGCCAGCAGAACTGCCGCCATCGAGTACGCCATACCGATACAGATGGTCGACACCGGTGGCCGGATGTACTGCATGGTGTCGTAGATCGCCAGCCCAGCCGTGACCTGGCCACCCGGGCTGTTGATGTAGAGCGCGATCTCTTTATCAGGATCTTCCGACTGTAGGAACAGAAGCTGCGCCACCACCAGGTTCGCCACCTGGTCGTCGATTGGCGTTCCGATGAAGACGATGCGGTCCTTGAGCAGCCGAGAGTAGATGTCAAAGGCGCGCTCTCCGCGGCCAGTGTTCTCGACCACCATCGGCACCAGGTATGCGGCGGGGCGCTGGATCCGGTTCATGTCGTGCACAAGCTCATTCTAGACACGCCTCCCCCGGATTCCGTCAAGTTGAGTGGGGGCATCCCCCCTGGACCCCCCTTGCTTTGAATTCAGTTGGCGGGCTTCGCCCCGCCGGCCAGGCGGTCCAGCACTCTGCGCCGTCGCAGCCGCGAAGCGAAGTATCGTCGGGCGCTCTCGCTCTTCTTGAGCTCGTCGACCTGGCCCTTCAGCTCGTCGTCCTTGGCCGCTTGCTCCTCGAGGTACTGCAGCGTTTCCTCATCGGACGGCTCGAGGGCTTGACGCTTTGCGTATTCGCCAAGGACCAGGTCGATCTTCAACCGCGCCTCGGCTTCCGGCCTCTCGTCAGCGACCCATTGGTCGATCGTCTTACCCAGGTATTCCAGGTACCTGTCGAGCCTCAAGCCCTGGCGGTTCAAGCTGCGTTCCATCGATTCGAGCTGACTCGTCAGCTCACGATCGACCAGCGCGACCGGAACGTCAACGGTCGATGCGTCAACCAGCGCTTTGACAAGGGCCGACTCATGCTCCAGCGTCGCCATCTCGCGAGCCGACTCCTCGAGTGCAGCGCGTGTCGACGTTCGAAAGGATTCAACAGTCTCGTGCTCGCCATTGCTCAGCTGCTTGGCCAGCGCGTCGTCGAGCGCCGGCAGAATTTTTTCCTTCACGCCCTGCAGCGTGACTTTGATAGTCGCCTGGTTGCCCGCGAGCACCGGGTCGGAGTAGTCATCAGGAAATTTCACCGATGCCGACCGCGTCTCGCCGACGAAAGTGCCCGGTAGCACCTCGAGCAGCTCAGGCAGCAGCACGCCCTCTTTCAGCTCCGCTTCCATCGCCTTTCGGGCCTCCGACTCGACCACCGCGCCATCGACCTCGACCTCGACGTCGATCACCGCGATGTCTCCAAGGCGCGCTTCCCGCTCGACTGGGGTTATCTCCGCGAGCGGCTGCCTCACGTCCTCGAGGCGGCGTTCCACCATCGCGTCGGTGATTTCGATGCTTGGAGTCGGCGCATCGACTGCTGACGCGTCGCCAAGCTGGACCTCTGGCATGACGCTGACTGTTGCTTTGAGGCGCGCCGGGCGACCCCGCTCGAGCTCGAGCACCTCCACGTCAGGGTTCTCGATCGGGTCGATCGATTTCTCCTCAAGGGCCTGGCGCACGACCTGGGGAACCATCAGCTCGACAACTTCCTCACGCAGGACGCCGGGGCCCAGCCTTGCCTCGACCAACGATCTCGGAGCACGGCCCGGGCGGAAGCCCTCGATCCTGGCCTTCGAAGTCAGCCGGTTGAGAACTTTCTCGTAAGTGGCGTCAACCGTCTCGGCCGGCACCTCGATGGTCATGCCGACCTGGCTTTTGGGCAGCTGCTCTGTGACCACCGAAAGGGGTTCTGGCATCCCGGCCGATTCTACTGAGCCGAGACGCGGTCCGGCGATTCAGGCCGGGCTGTTCAGCCGCCCTAGGGTTTGCAGGGTGGTAGGCACGGCGTCGGCGACGGGACCGGAGGAGTGGGAATCGGCGTTGGATTCGGGCTCGCCGGCACAGGGCCGGTGCCAGGATCCTCCGGCACCACGTATGGCGGCGGCTTCGGCGTTGGCTTCGGCGGGCTGTCGCCAGGCAGCCGGCTGATGCTGCGGGTGTCGCTCAAGAACCAGCTGTTGCCGGGGCCTGCGACGACATCCGGGGGCTTGGCAAACCAGCGGTTGCCGGCCACGCCTGCTAGCGCCTTGTTGATGAACGTGTGCATGCCCGGGGACGCAACGAAAATGCCATCGGAGCCACCGCATTCAAACCCACACATGGTGTGGCTGTTGTCGAGGACGTCGCCCACCCAGATCGCGGCCGCGAGGTCGGGGGTGAATGCGATGGTGACAGCATCCTTGAAGTTGTCTGTGGTGCCGGTCTTCGCTGCCACGATCCGATCCGACCAGTGCAGCGCGCTGTTGCAGCCGAAGATCATGCAGCGGTTCTGGTCGTCGGCCATGATCTGGGCCATGATGTAAGCCACGCCGGGGTCGATCGCCTGGCGGGCTCGCTGGTTGGCGTGGGTTTGATAGAGGACCTGTCCGCGCGAATCGGTCACTGAGATGACCGACTCGGGGGTGTGGTAGACGCCAAGATTGGCGTATGTCGCAATGCCGCCGACATGCTCGAGCAGGGTGATCGGGTAGCCGCCGAGCGTGAGGCTCGGACCATAAGTGGCGGGCGCCGCCTTCGTGTTGTAGCTGCCGTTGGGGTTGATGTATCGCGCCATCACACCGAGGTTGCGCATGTAGGTGAGAACGGCAGGGACTCCGATCGACAGCTCGACCTTGACCGCGGCGATGTTGAGCGAGTTGCCCATTGCCTTCTTCAATGGCAGCACGCCGTGCGTCCTTCCGTCGTAGTTGAAGATCTTGGTAGTGCTGTACGCATCCTTGTAGATGAGAGGGCTCGGGCCGTCGTAGACAGGAGTGTCAACCGTCGCTGCGCGGGCGTTGATCACGGCGCCGTAGGT
>DATLPO010000068.1:0-20603 GCA_035535675.1 Candidatus Limnocylindria bacterium | reverse complement strand
GATCGCCGACCGCATACGTCGCCTCGGGCCTGCATCGCTTCGTCTTGCCGCACTCCTCGATCGCCCGGCCCGTCGCGAGGTCGAGGTGAAGATCGACTTCACCGGTTTCGTCATCCCAGACAAATTCGTGATCGGCTACGGTCTCGATTACGCGGGACTCTATCGAGAGCTGCCGGGCATCTACTCACTGACATAGGCGAACCTCTGGACTTTCGCGCCTGGCCGAAGGCTGAGCTTCACAGCCACCTGGACGGCGCTGTTAGACCCGCCACCGCCGAGGTGCTTGCACGAGAGCAGGGAGTCGACCTGCCACATCCGCTGCGGCTGGTAGCGCCTGACGACTGCCCATCACAGGCCGCCTATATCGCCTACTTCTCGGACGCCATCGCTGTGCTCCAGACCGCGGCCGCGCTTGAGCGGGTGTCTCTCGAGCTGGGCGTCGACTCCGCGGCCGAGAACATCGATTACCTGGAGGTGCGGTGGGCTCCTCGCCTGCACCTCCGCGGCGGGCTGACCGTGCCCGATGTGATCGAGGCAGTACTCGCCGGGCTCACTGCCGCTCCGCTTCGCGCGGTGGCCATCGTCTGCGCGATGAGACAACACAGCGTCGAGGAGAACGTCGCTTTGGCGCGAGAGGCGGGGCACTTCGCCGGTCGAGGCGTGGTGGGCTTCGACCTTGCCGGCGACGAGGTGAGGTTCCCAGCCGCTCCCCAGCGGCCCGCCTTCGAAGCCGCACGCGCCTCAGGTTTGAGGCTCACCTGTCACGCCGGCGAGGCCGGTGAGCCGTCAAGCGTCGAAGAAGCCCTCGGCCTGGGGGTGGAGCGAATCGCCCACGGCGTCATCGGAGCTCGCGACCCACGGATCGTGGAGCGGGTCAGATCCGAGGGCCTGGTCCTGGACCTTTGCCCCACCGCCAACTGGAAGTGCAAGGCAGTGCCCAGCCTGGCGGAGCATCCTCTCCCGAGGCTGATCCGCGCGGGTGTGCGCTGCACGATCAGCACCGACTCGCGCACCGTTGCCGGCACCACACTCAGCCACGAGTTCGAGCTGGCCTCCGGGATGGGCCTCAGCGATGAGGAGCTTAGGGCGTGCAACGAGACCGCGTATGCGGCGAGATTCGGTTAGCCGGTACCGAACAGGCGGTCACCGAAGTCCCCCAGGCCAGGCACGATGAATGCTTTGTCGTTGAGACCCTCATCTAGCGCAGCCGTGTAGATCTTGACCTCAGGGTGACGCTCCTCGAGCACCTTCACGCCTTCCGGCGCTGCGACTATGCAGACCATGCGCGGGTCGCGGCCGCCGGCCTCCTTGATCAAGTCAAGAGCTTGAGCTGCCGAGCCACCGGTCGCCAGCATCGGATCCAAAAGCAGCGGCACCTTGCCCACCAGGTTTGGCAGCTTCTGGTAGTAGATGCGAGCTACCGCGGTCTGTTCGTCACGCTCCAGCCCGATATAGCCGACACTGACGCGAGGCAGCAGCTCCAACGCGGGCCCCAGGATTCCAAGGCCGGCGCGCAGAACTGGAATTGCGACCACCTCACTCTCGACCAGAGTCGCTGGAGCCTCTTTGAGCGGAGTCTGGACCGTCGCATGCCTGACAGGGAGATCGGCAGTGGCTTCGTAGAGCAACAGCGTGATCACCTTTCGGGCGAGCTCGCGGAACTCCTCCGGTTCGGTCAACCGGTCGCGAAGCCCGACGAGGCTGTCAGCCACCAGCGGGTGACTACTTACCTTGAGCGGCACGATCTTTTTCTATCAAGCGGCGGATTGCATCAACTGCGACCTTCAGCATGCGGTCCATGTATGACGGGTCCAGATGGTGGATCTCGCCTGCACCAACCTCGTCCACGCAGAGGTCAAGTGTGCCGGCCCGCAACCGGCGGATTCGAGCGACGATGAACAGCGTCGACGACTCCATCTCGTTGCCGAGGACACCCGCGCGGGACCACATCGCCAGCTCCTCCTTCAGCTCGGCGGAGCGCGGCATATGGTCGGGCACGAGATCTGAATAGAGGGCATCGACCGAGCGAATGACGCCGAGGTGGTGCGGAGCTCTGGCAGCCTGAGCCGCGGCCACTAAGGCATTGACGACATCCAGGGATGCGATGGCGGGATATTCGAGCGGCACGTACCCATTGGGTGTTCCCTCTGTGCGCACCGACCCTTCGGCAATCACCAGGTCACCCATCTTTACCTCGGGTTGCGCGGCGCCGAACGTGCCAACACGCAGGAATGTGTGGACCCCAAGCTCGCTCAGCTCCTCGACGCCGATCGCCACTGACGGCCCGCCCATACCAGTGGACATAGTCGAGACCGGCACACCGGCCACCGTTCCTGTGAACGTGCGGTACTCACGGCTGAAAGCAACCTCGCGGGCGTCATCGAGGTACTTGGCGATCATCGGCGTGCGGCCCGGGTCGCCCGGAACCAAGACGTATTCACCTACCTCGCCCTTGGCGAGCCCGACGTGGTATTTCTTTCCGTCGCTTCCTGCCACTTGACGACGAAGTCTATCGGGCCTTTGTAACGCCGTCCCTATCGACCCTGGCGAGCACGTGTGGCGGCCGGGCAACCTCGTGCTCGCTCAGGCGCCATGCCTGCTGCAGCCGGGGCAACGCCTCGCTTACCAGCTTCTCAGAGCTGGCATGGACGACGGCAAGAGGTTCGCCTTCGCGGACGCGTGCGCCGACTGACGCCTGGATCACCAGGCCGGCCGCGTGGTCGACCTTGTCCTCTTTGCGCTTGCGCCCGGCGCCAAGCTCGAGGCAGGCCAGGCCCACAGCCAGCGCGTCGATCGACTCGACATAGCCATCGGCCCGCGCGGGCAGCGCCTGCTGAACGGGTGCCACAGGCAAGCCGTTTCGAAGACTCCCGCCTTGCGCGGCCAGCATCTTTATGAAGGTCGCTCGTCCTGCGCCTGACCGAAGGGCGCGTTCCGGATCTGCCGAGACCCCAGCCAGCGCGCACATCTCGCGCGCGACCTGCAGGGATACCTCCAGCAGCTCCTCGTCGGCCTCCCCGGCGAGAGCATCGAGGGCTTCCTTGACCTCGAGCGCATTGCCGACCGAGCGTCCGAGGGGGTTGTCCATCGCCGTCACCAGGGCAACCGTCCGCCTCCCGGCGCCCTCCCCGAGCAGCACCATCTCGGTGGCCAACTTCTCGGCCGAGGCGACGTCGGGCATGAACGCGCCCCGTCCGAACTTGACGTCCAGCACTATCGCGTCTGCGCCGGCGGCGATTTTCTTGGACATCACGCTCGAGGCGATTAGTGACACCGACGGCACAGTGGCTGTGACGTCACGAAGCGCGTACAGGGCCTTGTCAGCAGGCACCATGCGCGGGGACTGGGCGGCAACGGCAATGCCTACCTCGCGCACCTGGCGGATGAAACGGTCGGGGTCAAGGTCGACAGTGAGACCGGGCACCGATTCCAGCTTGTCGAGCGTCCCGCCGGTGTGGGCAAGGGCGCGCCCGCTGAGCTTGGGCACCTTCACGCCGCAAGCAGCTGCCAGCGGCGGGCCGATCAGGGTGACTTTGTCGCCGACGCCGCCTGTCGAGTGCTTGTCGACCTTGATGCCTTCGATCTCGCTCAGGTCCAGCACCTCGCCGCTCGCGACCATCGCCCGTGTCAGCGCCAATGTTTCGGCACGAGTCATCCCTCGGATGCACACAGCCATCAGCCACGCTGCCATCTGGTAGTCGGCGACCTCGCCGCGTAGGTAGCCGGAGAGCAACGATTCGATCTCCTCCGGCGAGTGCTCGTTGCCGTCGCGCTTGCGGCCGATGATCTCGAGGGGGTTCATCGAGCCGCCAGTTCAGGACCGCTTCTTGTATGGCTTTCCGTCCGCAGCGGGTGCGACTGCGCGCCCGACCGCGCCGGCCACAACGATGATGGTCAGGATGTAAGGCAGCATGCCGAGGATCTGATATGGCAGATTCACACCCGAGATCTGCAGCCGCCCGCTAAGGGCATCCGCGCCGGCAAACAGGAGCGAGGCCAAGAACGCGCCGAGGGGCGTCCACTTACCGAAGATCATCGCCGCCAGTGCGATGAAGCCGCGGCCCCCTGTCATGTTGGGCAGGAAGTTTCCGATCTGCTGGAGGGTGAAGTAGGCGCCTCCCAAGCCGGCCAGCGCGCCGCTGAGGATAACGTTCATGTAGCGGACCGTGTAGACGTTGATGCCTGCCGTCTCCGCCGCGAGCGGGTGCTCACCACATGCTCGGGTGCGCAGGCCGAAGACGGTGCGGAAGAGCACGAACTGCACGATCGGAATCAGAACAAGGGCTGCGATGGTGATCACACCGACGAATGGCGAGTTGGGCAGGAAGTCCAGATGAAGGGCTGGCAAAACACCGGTCCCTGACAGCTCGGCATTCTGGATGTACGTCCTGTAGAACGAACCCGTGATGCCAATCGCCAGGATGTTGATGACTGTGCCACTGACGATCTGGTCGACAAGGAACTGGATCGAGAGCACAGCGTGCAGGGCAGCGATCAGCATCCCGGCGACGACTGCAACGACGACACCGAGCCACAGGTTGTGCGTGGCAACCGCGGCGGCATAGCCGGCGAATGCGCTAGTCAGCATGATCCCCTCGAGCGCGATGTTGACCACGCCCGAGCGCTCGCTCAGAACGCCGCCCATTGCGGCGAGCACAAGTGGCGTGGCCGCCACTAGCGTGGCGATGATGAACCCCGACAGGTCGAGGTGGGCCAGGAAGTCCGTCACGTCTCTGACGAGACCCCAGTGGTGTCGCGCTGGGTGATCTGAAGGCCCCCCGCAGGCACTTCGCGAAGACGGAAGATCCAGCGAACCATCACTGGCGCGGCCACGAACATGATCACGATGGCCTGCACTATCGAGATCAGGTCCGAGGAGACTTGAGTTTCCAGCTGCATGAAGGCGGCGCCGTTGCGCATCGCCCCGAACAGGAAAGCCGAGGGCAGGATGGCCCACGGGTTGCTGCGCGCGAGCAATGCGACCGCAATGGAATCAAAGCCATAGCCGACCGAGAATGAGGCCGGCATGTAGTGCGAGACGCCGAGGATCTCGTCGGCGCCGGCGAGCCCCGCCAGGGCCCCCGAGATGCCCATCGTAAGCACCAGCGTCCCCGCGACCGACATGCCGGCGGCCCGGGCGGCACCCTGGCTGAAGCCGACAGTGCGAATGCGGAAGCCGATAGTCGTGCGCTCGATCAGGAACCACACCAACGGAACGGCGATAAGGGCAAGGATCAACCCTAGGTGGAGACGCGTGCCGGGCCAAATCAGCGGCAGCTGGGCGAGCGGGTCGATGAATGGGGTTCGCGGCGCTGTCGAATGAGGGTCCGACATCGGGCCTTTGTTGATCAAGAAGTCGGTCAGTTGGAACGCGACGTAATTGAGCATGATGGTGGTGATCACCTCATGGGCCCCAAAGCGGGCCTTGAGGAATCCTGGAACAGCACCCCAGATAAAACCGCCCAGCATCCCAAACGCCATCGCCAGCGGGATGTGGATGATGCCGGGCACTCCCGGAAGGCTGTTGCCGGCGAGCACGCCGAAGATGGCGCCCAGATAAAACTGCCCCTCGGCGCCGATGTTGAACAGCCCGGCTCGAAATCCGAGTGCAACCGCCAGCCCCAAGAAGATGTAGGGCACCGTCGCGACCAGGGTCTCGGGGAATGCGCGTGGATTCGTGAACGCGCCCTCAAACAACGCGACAAAGGCGGCGAAAGGATCCGAACCGGTTGCGACGACGGCGATACCCGCCACCACGAAACCGAACGCAACCGAGATCACGGGGATCAGCACTGCCGAGATGAGACGGCGGCGCAGATCGCGGCTCATTTGCGGCTCAGGCGGCTCCTGCCATCAGCAGACCCACACGGTCCCGATCGGCTTCCTTCTGATCGAGCATTGCCACCACGCGTCCGCGATAAACCACCGCGAGGCGGTCGGCAAGTGAGAGCACCTCATCAAGCTCGGAGGACACGAGCAGCACGCCCATGCCGTTGTCTCTCTCCTCGACCAGGCGCCGGTGGATGAATTCAATCGACCCGACGTCCACGCCACGGGTGGGCTGGCTGGCCAGCAGGACTTTGGGCTGGGTCCCGATTTCCCTCGCGACGACCAGCTTCTGTTGATTGCCGCCAGAAAGGGATCCTGACGGCTGGTCCGGGCTCTCGGCGCGGATGTCGAAAGTCTTGATGAGCTTTAGCGCGTACTCGCGAACCGCGCTGAACGAGCGCACGATCCAGTTGGCGAACGGCTTCCTGTCGAACCGAGACAGGACGAGGTTGTCGGCGATCGGCAGCTCCAGCACGATGCCCATCCGCTGGCGATCGGCCGGGATGAACCCAAGACCGGCCTCCAGCGTGCTGTGAGTGCTGGCCTGGGTGATATCCCGACCGCCGAGAATGATGCTGCCTGAGCGCGGCGTACGCAGTCCGACTATCGCCTCCACCAGCTCGTTCTGGCCGTTGCCCTCGACGCCGGCAATGCCGAGGATCTCGCCCGCCCGCACTTCCAGGCTCATGTCGTTCACCGCGACCTGGTGGCGGTCGTCGTACACAGTGAGCCCTTTGACCTCTAACAGCACTGCCCCAGGCTTGGCCTCGCTCTTGTCAACCCGAAGCAGGACGCTTCGACCCACCATCAGGCGAGCCAGATCTGCAGGATTTGATTCCTTCGGGCTCGTTGTCGCCTCCACCTTCCCCCTTCGCATGACAGTGATCTGGTCTGCCACGTCCATCACCTCGCCAAGCTTGTGAGTTATGAAGATCACTGCCGCGCCATCCTTGACGAGGGTCCGCACGATGTCGAACAGGCCACGAGCCTCTTGGGGAGTCAGCACCGCGGTCGGCTCGTCAAGGATGAGCAGGCGCGCCCCCCTGTACAGGGCTTTCAGGATTTCCACGCGTTGCTGGAGGCCGACTGACAGGTCTTCGACTCGCGCGGCAGGATCGACCTCGAGACCGTACTTCTTCGACAGCTCAGCCACCTTCGCCTCGGCAGACCTGATGTCGACGATGCCGGGACCAGTAGCGATCTCGTTGCCGAGGATTACGTTTTCCGCGACAGACAGGGGCGGGATGAGCATGAAGTGCTGGTGGACCATCCCAATCCCCAGCTTGATCGCGTCTTGCGGAGAGCCGATGCTGACTGGGTTGCCGTCAAACACAATCTCGCCCGAGTCCGGCCGCGACAAGCCATATACAACGTTCATCAGCGTCGACTTGCCGGCGCCGTTTTCCCCGAGCAACGCGTGGACCTGACCCCACTCGACGGTCAGGTCCACGTTGTCGTTCGCCCGCAGGCTGCCGAAGGTCTTGACGACCCCCCGGAGCTCGAGCGCTTTGTTTGCTATCCGGTGTACCCCGTCTTCAAACTCCCATCGGCGAGTTTCTTCAACGCGTCGGTGACCATGGTCTTGACATCGGCAGGAACCTGCGAGTCGTAGTTGTGGAAAGGCGAGATCCCGACCCCGCCGTTGGTGGCGTCGAAGCTCAGCAGCCCACTCGTCGGCCACGTGTTCTTGACCATGTCGGTGATCGCTGTCTTGACCGAGAACGCGATGTGCTTCTCAGCGCTCGTCAGCAGGCACGTGTCGGCATCCGCATACGAGACGAACTGATCGACGTCGACTCCTACGCATAGCTTTTTGGCCTGCACTGCCGCGAGCAATGCACCGTTGCCGGTGTTGCCGCCCGCGCCGAACACGACGTCCGCGCCCTGGCCGAACATGGCAGTCGCCTGCTGCTTGCCCCAGTCGGGGTCGTTGAAGCTCTTGGCGCCACTGGGCGGCTGGTAGACGCCAAGCGTCTTGATCGACGGGTTGGCGTACTTGGCGCCGTTCTCATATCCGACGCGGTACTTGTGCACGGGCGGGATGTCAAGGCCGTACACGCCACCGATGGTGCCTGTCTTGGACATCTTGCCGGCGACGATGCCGGCCAGGAAGCCTGCCTGGTCCTCGCGGAACACCAGGCCCGTAAGGTTCGCCGGCGGCTTGTCGTACGCGTAGTCGACAATGGCGAACTTGACAGTCGGGTTGGCCTTGGCCACGGTCAAGGTGTCATCGCCGAGCAGGAAGCCGACGGTTACGACCATGTCGTACTTCTGGTCGATGAAGAGCTGCATGTTCTTCTGGTAGTCGGTGGGCTGGGTCGATTCGATGACCCTTGCCTTCACGCAAAGGCTCGCGTCAGCCTGGGCGTCCTGGACGCCTTTCCACGCGTTGGCGTTGAAGGACTTGTCCGAAAGCTTGCCCACGTCGGTGACGAGGCCAACGTTGTAGGTCTTGGTGCAAGTTGAGCCTGTGCCACCCGTGCCGCCACAGGCAAATCCGAACATGGCGGTCGCCAGAAGCGCCGCCAGGGCGCCGAAGCCCTTGATTGATCTCATCCGAGTACCTCCACAATCTCCAACGCGGTCAGGTGAGTAGCGCAACGCGAGTCTAAGCCAACCGGTGGGCCGAGGCTAGGAGCAATTTCAGTCGCCGGGCGGGCGCACGTCCAGCGAGTCGAGCAGGGTCACCAGCCCGGAGATGCTCTCCAGCCGGTGCCATCCAGTGGTCGGAAGCGATCCCTCGGGCACGTGCTCGTGGGCCCAGGTCACGTGGTAAGGGATGTGAACGGCCTGGGCGCCGAGGGCGACGACTGGCGCCACATCGGAACGGAGGGAGTTGCCAACCATTACGAACTCAGCCGGCTGAATGCGGCGCCGCCTCAGGAGCGACCCATACGAATCCACCGTCTTGTCGCTCAGGATCTCGACTCCTGTGAACAGCTCCCCAAGCCCCGAGCGGGCCAGCTTGCTCTCCTGGTCGAACAGGTCCCCTTTGGTGATCAGGAGCAGCGAATAACGCGCGCTCACGTCGAGCAGAGTTTCCTTGACGCTGTCGAGCAGCTCGGTGGGCTCTGTGAGCATGCGTTTTCCCCAACCGAGAATCACCTGCAGGTCGGCCGCGGGGATCCGCGCCTCGGTCAGCTCGATCGCGGTCTCGAGCATTGACAGAGTGAAAGCCTTGACGCCGTAGCCGTACAGCTTGAGGTTGCGCATCTCCGTTTCGAACAAATGGCTGTCGACGTCCGCGTCAGGGACGTGCCCGCGTACGAGATCGCGGAGCGCCGCCTGGGTGAGATGAAACCGAGTTTCGTTGTGCCAGAGGGTGTCGTCGCCGTCGAACGCCACCACCCGTATTGGCATGTCAACCGATGATAGTCGGCATGGCCGAGGTCCTCGAACTGCCGACGGCAGCACACGAGCGCCGAGTGTTCCTGCCCAAAACCGCCTTAGCGGGGGTCGCCGCCTGCTTCCTGTTGATGGGCGCGCTTGCCGGAGCCTACGGCCCTTTGCTCGAGCACCTCTCACGACGCTTCGAGATCAGCCTCGCCGTCGCGGGGGCAGTATTCAGTGCTCACTTCGCTGGTGCGCTGATCGCCGTGGTCGTCTCCATGTGGGGGATGGAGCGGGCATCTGGACGGCTCTCGATCTGGGTGGCGTTAGGTTGTCTGGGAGTGGGCTGTGCGGGCGTCGCGGTCGCTCCCACATGGCCCACATTCCTCGGCGCCGTGTTCGTCATCGGCCTCGGCTTCGGCGGCCTCGACCTCGGCTTGAACCAGCTTGTCGCGCACAGCGAGGGCCCTCGCAGGTCGGCGGTGCTGAACGGCCTGAACGGCGCGTACGGCTTGGGCGCAGTCGCCGGCCCGATCCTGATCTCGAGACTTGGGCAAGCGCACCTCTCACCTCTCTACTTCGGCGCGGCGCTCCTTGCCGTAGCCCTCATCCCGGCGGTGGCCCGGATCAGAGGCCGGCTGCCCGTCGCACCGAGAATCTCGAACTACAGACCAGGCGCTTTGGTCGGAATCTTCATTGTCGGATTCGTCTTTTACGTCGGCCTCGAAACTGGCGTTGGCGGTTGGATGACCTCGCACCTCGAATCGGTCGGAAAGCATTCAGTGGAGGCAGCCACGCTCACCTCTGGTTTCTGGCTGGCGATGGCGATTGGCAGGCTCCTGGCAGTCCTGATCCCCGAAAGAATCCCCCCCTCGGCGGTTGTCATCGTTTGTTCTGCGGTCACGTCGATCGCCTTGCTCGTGGCCCTGAGCGGCAGCGCCGCACCAGTCGCGTACATAGTGGCCGGCCTGGCGATTGCGCCAATCTTTCCGACTGGCCTTGTCTGGCTCGCGAAGCTTAGGCCGGGCGACTCGCGCGCCACCTCGTGGATGTTCCCCGCGACGATGGTCGGCGGCGGCATCATTCCTGCCGGGATCGGCATCCTGATCGCATGGGTCGGCCTTGGATGGGCGCCGGCAGTCCTCTCAGCGGTCGGGATCTGCACACTCGCGGCTTTCGTCCTGGCTGGTCTGAAGGGCCGGGAATAGTGAAGAAGCCAGCCCGCTTCTGGATTATATGAGTCAGACCCAGGCGCGCTCGATCCATGAGATCGAGCTGCCCATGCTGAGCGGCAAGCCGGCGAGCCTCTCCGCATACGCCGGCAAAGTCGTCCTCGCCGTCAACACTGCATCAAAGTGCGGCCTTACGCCCCAGTACGAGGGACTACAGAAGCTCAATGACACTTACTCGGCCAGAGGCTTCACTGTGCTTGGCTTCCCTAGCAACCAGTTCTTCCATCAGGAGCCGGGGAGCGCCGAGGAGATCCAATCCTTCTGCAGCATCAACTACGGCGTGACATTTCCGATGTTCGCGAAGCTCGATGTGAAAGGCGAGGGCCAGCATCCGCTGTACAAGATCCTTAGCGAATTTCCCGACGACGCCGGAAAGGCGGGCAATGTGACATGGAACTTCGAGAAGTTTCTGATCGGCAAAGATGGGCGTGTGGTCCGGCGCTTCAGGCCCAAAGTCGTGCCTGAGGACCCAGCGGTCGTCGAGGCTATCGAGTCGCTGCTCTAGCATCGTCCAGACGGTGAGCAATCCCGGAATCCGCCTCGAGTCGGTCAGGAGCAAGAGCGGCGGTCGAGTGCATCTCACGCCGCGCGTGCCGAAGAGCGGCCAGGTGACCACGCTCTGTGGCCGGATCCTCGCTGCTGGATCCTATGCCGCCGTCGAGACCGACGCGGACTGCGCGAACTGCATCCGGCGCTCGCGCGATGCGAGCCGTATCTCGTCGGCCTTCTTCGCGCAGGAGGAGGGTTCCGAGCTGCTCCGACTTTCTCTCGAGCAGGCCCGGTTCCGCAAGCCGGCGCCGAGACCTTCGGCCACGCCAGGCAAAGCGGTCAGCCGGCCCACTGTCGTGTCATCGCCGCCTGCACCGGAGCAAGTCGGCGACCTGATGACGAGAGGCTTCAAGGCAGCGGGTAACGGCGTGTGGCGCAGTCCAGGCGGGGCAGTGGTCCGCATGGGCGGCAAGAGCCGGGACCAATTCGCGGAGCTGGTCTTCGAGGGCCCGATCGTCGCCACGCGTCTCGACGATGGCTTGAGGTTGCGAGCTGGTGACGTCGAGGTCAGCTTCACGGAAGGCGAAGTGCAGGTGCGACTGAAGCGACCCTGACTCCGGGCGGTGTACGGTTGAGCTATGCGCCGGCGCAAGCGAAAGGCAATCGAACCCAAGCCGACGGCGAAACCGCAAACCAGCGACCAGGCACCAGGCGAAGAGGTGGTGCAGGTCAACGATCAGTACGCGGGCGGCGGCCCGGCGCCCGAGGTCGAACCGTCGGAGCACGCGCAGCACCCGACCGGCGGCTAAGCAGCCTCACTGACGCTCGTGAACCCGGTCGCCGCATCGTTCGCCTGGCCCTTTCGCGGCGCCTGGCTTCCCAAGTGGTTGATCGGCGCCGTCATGGTGCTGCTGCTGCCTGTCGCATTCGTGCCTCTTCTGGGTTACGCGGTCGCTGCCACGCGCAAGGCCGGCACGGAGCCTGATGGCGGGCCACCAGATTGGGCTTTATCGACACGCATGCTCACGGACGGCATCTGGGTTGCGCTTGCGGTGGCGCTCATCACAGCTCCTTTCGCCCTGGTCATCGGTCCCCTTGCGACGGTCGTCGACCACGCTCATCTCTGGCACGTGAACGACCCGGCTCTGTCTCGCTTCTATGCCAATTTGGCGGCTGGGTTCGCATTGGCTCTGCCGTGGGGAATCGTGTTGTTGCTGCTCATGCCGCACGCGACAGCTCACTTTGCGACCAGCGGAAGTCCGCTGGACCTTCTTGATTTTCGAGCGTCGCTGCGAGGTGTGGCTCACGATTTCGCGACCTGGAACCTTGCTGCCGCCGCGATCGTCACCGCGTGGGCCATCGGACTCGCCTGCGTTGGACTTGTCTGCATCGGCGTCGTGCCCGGTGTTTTCTACGCCATCCTTGTCAGCGCACATGCCACCGCCGCGCTCAACACCAAGGTTGCGAATCCAGCCCCTGGGTGATACGGCGTTGCTGGCCGAGCTCGGCACGCGGCTTGACACGGCGCTCAATACTCGCGCCATCGCGCTGGCCGCAGCATTGAAGAAGCGGCGTGACGTGCGCCAGGCGATTGCGGGCTATGCCAGCGTGACGGTTCAGTTCGACCCGGACCTGGCGACCCACGATTCGCTCGCCGCGGCGATCAAGAGACTTGCCGCCAAGCACCCGCCGATGGCCGAGCCTGGGCGCCTGCACCGCATACCCGTCATTTACGACGGACCTGACTTGCAGGAGGTGGCGGAGCGGCTGAAGCTCTCACCCGAGAAGATCGTCGAAGTCCACGCCCGGCCGATTTATAGGGTGTTCCTGGTCGGGTTCGTGCCGGGTTGGGCGTACCTCGGGCCCCTGCCCGAAGAGCTGGAGGTTCCACGGCGCCACGTGCCGCGAACACGGGTGCCCGCAGGATCGGTTGCCATAGCGGGCAGGCAAACCGGCATCTACCCGCTGCCCACTCCAGGTGGATGGCACCTCATAGGGCGCACCACCGTGAAGCTGTACCTGCCGGATTCCGATCCGCCCTGTCTGTTCCGCGCCGGAGACCGCGTCAAGTTCTTTGCGATCCAGCCGTGACCGTCGTTCTGCAGGTCAGCGAGCCAGGCCTGTTCACCACCGTGCAGGACCTCGGGCGTCCGGGCGCGATGAGCGCGGGCGTGCAATCGGGCGGAGCGATGGATCGGTTCGCCCACTCTGCCGCGAACCTTCTGGTGGGCAATGACCCTGGCAACGCGACTCTGGAATGCACCTTCAGCGGCCCGCACCTTGTGGCGGAGCACGCGTGCCTCATCGCGATCACCGGGGCTGACTTCGATCCTCGCGTCAATGGCGCGCCTACGCCGGCATGGACCAGCGTGTTCCTCAGCGCGGGCGACAGTCTGACCTTCAACGGAAGACGCACCGGCGCCCGCGTGTACATCGCTGTGGCGGGCGGTATCGAGGCGGATCGCTGGCTGGGGTCGCTCTCGACCAACGTCATGGCAGCTCGCGGTGGAAAACAAGGCAGGTCTCTCAAAGCAGGCGACACACTTTCGGCCGCGGGTGAGCCGAGAAGGCCAGCGGTCTCCGGACGGCACCTGCCCCAACAGCTGCGTCCCGAATATGGGGACCACACGCTTCAGGCGATACCTGGTCCTCACTCGAAGCGTCTCAATCCTGAGGGTCGCCGCTTGCTATTCGAATCGTCATACAGGGTCAGCCGGGATGCTGACCGCATGGGCTACCGGCTTGAAGGACCGCAGCTCAATACCACCGGGGACGAGCTCCTCTCGTTCGGCCTGGTGCCTGGAGCGGTACAGGTGCCGCATGGCGGCCAGCCCATCCTCCTCATGGCGGATCACCAGACCGCTGGCGGCTATCCGGTGGTCGCGACGGTGATCAGCGCATCGCTCCCGGTCGCCGCCCAGCTCCTGCCCGGTGACGAGGCGCGATTTGGCGAGATCCCGCTGGAGAGCGCGCAGCGGATGCGCAAGGCACTCGAGAGCGCTCTTGCCTCCCTCCGCTAGAGTTCCGCTGCGACCACCTTCTTCGCTTCTGCCAGCACATGGTCGTAATCAGGCAACGGCTGATCCTTTGAACGCTCCCACACCCACCGAATGGTGCCCGAGCGATCGATCACGTACACCGCGCGCTTGGCCATGCCCGAATACCCTGCCACGTCGTCGCGCCGCACTCCGTAGTCGGTGACCATCGTTCGCTCGAAGTCCGCGATCAGCTCAAATGGCAGGCCACCCAGCTCCTTCGCAAAAGCTCCGTGCGAGAAGACCGAATCCACGCTGATGCCGTAGATTCCGATCCCATCCGCCGCCGCCGCTTCATGCCTGGACCGAAACTCGGTCAGCTCGGTCGTTCAACCACCTGTGAAATCGAGGACATAGAAGAGGAAGACGAGCGCCTTGTGCTTCTCAAGGGCGTCAGCAAGGGTGAGGTCGTGTCCGCCGGTGGTCGGCAGCTTGAAGTCCGGCGCCTTATCTCCAACCGCCAGCATTGAAAGAGTCTATCTCTCGACCACATACCAGCCGGTGCGGGTCGCCCCTGTGACCCGATAGCCGGCATCGAAGGCATCCCCGAGCGAACGGCGCACGGCGAGTCGCCAGGAGCGGGCCATCACAGGGTCGGAACGCCTCATCTCGACGATGTCCTCCGGGACCTGACATATAAGGACGTGCGCAGATGACGATCCCTCAACCGGCTCACCCGTCGGCCCCACCGAGAGGGCGACGGCAGCGCCGCCGCGGAGTAGGTCCTCAACCTCCGGCTGCACGGTGGTGCCGGCGGCCGCCGACTCGGCTTCCCTCGAGTCCAACTGCCACCTGATCAGAAGGCGATCCGATTCCTCGCCGGCGTTGAGGCCGTCTGCCATCACGCCATAGAAATTGATGAGGTACTGGGGAGCGTGAGCGCCCAACTTGCGCAGGTTGAAGTAGACGTTGCGCCGGACCAACGGATCGGTGGTCCACTCGACAACCTTCACGCCACGCGTCAGGCACCAACGGCGTTGATGCTGCTTGAGCTCAAACCCAAGCCCGCGCACCTGGCTCTCCGCGACGACCCCGAGGATGTGGGAGTGCATGTGAAGCTTGTGTGCCGGAGTACCGCCGAGCCAGCCGACGAGCCCACCGACCATCCGATTCCCGACGCGAGCGCCTGCCACGTAGTTGCCGGAATGCGCCAGCGCTCGCAGGATCTCCCGGTTGACGGGGGACTCAACGCTGCTCCCCCAGATCGCAGCGAACATGCTCTCGAGCTCGCGCATGTCGTCGAGGTCGTGCAGCTCCGAGATGACCACTTGGCCGGCAGCTCCGTCGCCTCGTGCCGCCATCAGCCAACCAGAGGTCGCGTTTCCACCCCCGCCTCCCGCAGCGCTTGCCGCACCGTAGAGGCCACTTTGGCCGCGCCCTTGCTGTCGCCGTGTATGCAGATCGTGTCGTAGCCCCCCGACTGCGCCAGCCGCACCGCCTGCCTGGCGGCGGCGGCGGCGTTCAGCAGGGCGCCGGGATTGGCCCGAGAGGCGAGCGTGCCATCTGGCATGACGAGCCGGTCCGCATAACCCTCGCGATAGCCGGGGATGCCGGCACGTCCCGCCGCGGCCAGGATTTCAAATCCAGGCTGGCCGAGCAGTCCGACCCCGTGACTCTTGGCGACTCGCGCCACCGCATCCGCTGCCTCGGGATCGCGCTGGCATCGGTGATACAGCGCGCCATGAGGCTTGACGTACGAGATCGGGACGACTGCCGCCAGGCCGGCGACCTGATACGCGACAAGGGCCTCGATCTCGGCGGGCGTCAGCGCTCGTTCCACGCGACCGAATCCCGCGCGGTCGTCGTAACCCGGGTGCGCGCCGACCTCCACTCCCAACTGCCTGCACCGCCACGCCGTCGCGATGGATATCGATATGGAGCCGGCGTGCGCCCCACACGCGATGTTGGCGCTGTCAATGAAACCCAGGATCAGCTCATCCGCCCCCGCGCCCTCTCCGAGGTCTGCGTTGAGATTCATCGCGCCGTTCGCACGCCGGGCATCAATGCGCTGTATCGCCGTGCAGCAGCTGGATTGCATGGTCGAGGATCGGCATCACCGCCTCGAGCGACTCTGTCGCCCCCCTGACGCTTCCGGGCACGTTGATGATGAGCGTCCGTCCACGCACGCCTGCCATCGAGCGAGAAAGGGCGGCCATCGGCGTGCCGGCCGTCCCGGCACGCCTCATCTCCTCGCCGATGCCGGGCACTTCATAGTCGATCAGGACTGCCGTCGCCTGTGGCGTCACGTCCCGAGGGCCAAGGCCAGTCCCGCCGGTGGTCACGACGAGGTCTGATCCCCGCGCGATTGCGGTCTCGACAGCCTCGGTGATGCGCTCGAGCTCGTCGGGTACCACCTCCGGGCCGCTGACGGTGAAGCCATCACGCAGCAGCTCTACCAGCGCGGGGCCGCTTTTGTCCTCCCGTTTGTGGTGAAAGACACCGTCGCTGATGGTGATGACGTGCGCGCTGCTCACCGCTCAGCCGCGCGGGCGGGCTCGCGCTTCCAGGTTCCGGACCGCCCGCCGGATTTCTCGAGCAGCCGGACCGATTCCAGGTAGACGCCCCTCTCGACACCCTTGGTCATATCGATGAGCGTGAGGCCTCCGATGGCAGCCGCTGTCAGCGCTTCCATCTCGACGCCGGTCTGACCCGTCACCCTCGCCTTCGCCAGGACTCGCACGCCGCCCCTGACAAATTCGAAATCCATCGTCACGCTGGTCAGAGGCAGCGGATGGCAAAGAGGGATCAACTCGGACGTGCGCTTGGCGGCCATGATGCCCGCAACGCGCGCAACCTGTAGCGCATCACCCTTCGCGGTGCCTTGCTTGACCGCACGCAAAGTTGCGGGCGCCATGCGAACCACGCACTCGGCAACTGCCTCGCGCACGGTGACTGGTTTGTCGGCGACGTCGACCATCCGCGCCGCGCCGCGCTTGTCGAGGTGCGTCAGGCTTGCTGCTCTGGCCACGCGCTCAGGATATGCGGATGCCCAACGTTGACGCGGTCCTGTTCGATTACGGCAGGACGCTGGTCACGTTCTCGTACCCGACACAAGACCTGCTTGAGGTGCTGCGGCGCTTTCGTCCACGCATCGAGGGGGCACTGGGTGCGCAGGCGCCGGAGGCTGAAACGATGTTGAAGGATGTGTTGCTGCCGCTCGAAGAGCACATCGAAAGCGCCAGCGAGCATGAGATCGGCTACCTGGACGTCTACCGCGCTGCGTGGAAGGGCGCCGGGATTGATCTCCCGGACGACCTCCTTTACGAAATCCTCGATGCTGAACAACAGTGCTGGGACCGCGCCGTCCGTGTCGACGCCGACGCCCTGCAGGTGCTTTCCTGGCTGGGCGCGCACGGCATCAAGCGGGCGGTGTGCTCGAACGCGCCGTTCCCGCCTGAGATGATGCGGCGCCAGGTTGAGACCAATGGAATCGGCGAGCTCATGGAGGCTGTCCTCTTCTCGAGCCAGTCAGGCAGGCGAAAGCCGGCTCCCGAGATCTATCTCGAGACGCTCCACGCAGTCGGCGTGAAAGCGCAGAGGGCCTTATTCGTGGGCGACCGCGTTCGTGAGGATTACGACGGCCCTCGCGCGGTGGGCATGCGTGCTGTGATCTGCACTGCTCACGCGATGGAGGGACCGCCTGCCGGCGTCCCGATCATCGCCTCGCTGAGCGAGTTGCCCGGATTGCTGTGAAGGATCCGAAGAAGCGACCCGGCCCACTTTGGCTCTTCTTCTACGGGCGCCGACGCACCGGCTTCCCCTGGATGCTGGTTGTCGTGATGATCGCGATAGTCGCGCTCGCTCTGTCCTTCGCGATTCCCGGTGGCGCGGACATGTGGCGCACCGTCGCTCCGATCGCCTTCGGTTTTCTGATCCTTTGCGCGCTGGTGGCAGCGATTGTCGCGGCTCTGCGGCCACGGCGACGGCGCTAATTGCTACTACCTGTTTCGCGCACCTTCGTCGAAGGCTTCTCACTTTGCGTCCGGGCGTTCGCCGCGCGCGAGGCGATGAGCACCGCAGCCGCGCCAGCCCCAACGCCGTTATCGATGTTGACCACCACGAGCCCAGTCGAGCACGACTGGAGCATCGTGGTCAACGCAGCCTCGCCGGCGCCTCCACGGCCGTATCCCGTCGATACGGGAAGTCCGATCACCGGTAGATCGATCAGGCCACAAACCAAACCTGGCAATACGCCGTCCATCCCCGCGGCAACCACAATCACATCGGCTCCCCACTCCAGCGTGACCGCGAGCGGCCCAACAAAACGGTGAAGGCCGGCGACGCCCAGGTCAGCTTCGAGCCTCGCTTCGAGCCCGCATGCCTCCACTACCATTCGAGCCTCCTCGGCGACTCGCACGTCAGAAGTACCCGCGGTAAGGAGCCCGACCCTGGCGGCGACCGGCTCTGGTTTGAAGCCAGAATTCAGAACCCGCGCGGAGTCCGCGTAGGTGACAACCTGCATTTCCGCAGCGGCCGCGGCTTTATCCAGGGCTAGTCGATGAGCGTCCGACATCCGGCTGATCAGGCCTTGGCCCTGATGTTCGGCCAGCGCCACCGCCAATCGAGCTGCCTCAGCGGGAGCCTTGCCGGTGGCGAGAACCACCTCGGGAATACCGCGGCGCAGGAAGCGCCCGAGGTCGAGCCTCGCGCGGCCCCCAAGCTCCTCCAGCTGGAGAGTGCGGAGCTCGGCCAGCGCCTCATCCTCGGTGAGCTCGCCAGCAAGCAGCCGCCGCAAGACGTCCCTCACAGCCCTGCGAGCACCTCGCGCATGCGCTGCCAGTGGGTCCCCGCCCAATAGATGCGGCCGCAGGCCGGACATTCGGAGTACCGCGACTGGGTGGCGCGTACATAGGGCGGCACTCGCTCGGCGACGGTGGCGGGCATTCGAGACTGCAGCTCGGAGTTGCACTCGATGCAGCGGGTGAGCGCTTCCTTGAGCTCGAGGCCCAGCTCGGCGAACACCTGGCGCAGCTGTTTCGTCACCTCGTCGTCGCGAATGAGGATCGCGCGGACCGCGCCAGTCTGGATCACCCGCCGTTTCGTGAGATCCCTGTCTCGGGTGAGGAGTACGCGACTCTCGGCAGCGGCTTCACGCACCAGCTCGGCATCGCCGATACGCGCGTGATAGGAAGCGTCGTACCCCAGGGCGCGCAACCAGCGGGCAAGGCGCCCGACATTGCAGTCGGCGAGGAACCGAGGTTTCACCAATGCAATCTTAGAATCGAGCTGATGGCAACCCCCGACGAGCTCATGGCACAGTTGCGCGGCGAGGCGAGCGGTTGCTACTCATGGTCGAACGGACCAGGAGACCATTACGCGCCTCACAGTCACGGATACGAGAAGGTGCTCTACTGCGTGGACGGCTCGATCACTTTCGTCCTTGATGCAGAGGGCCGGCGAATCGAGCTGAATGAGGGCGACAGGATGGTGCTGCCGGCCGGCACCGTCCACTCCGCCGAGGTTGGGCCTGGCGGCTGCACGTGCATCGAGGGGCGGCGCTAGCGCGGATTCCGGCGGCGTAATATGGATTTCGCGATGAGCATCATCGAGTTCATCCGCGACCGGGCCCGTTTTTACAACTGCCCGGTTTGCGGGCGCAGCCTCAAGGGCTGCGATGTGCAGGTCCTCAGTCACGAGGAGGAGCGCTTTCACCTCCAGGTCACCTGTGCGCAGTGCCAGGTTACTTTCGTCGTCGTGCTCGCGATCGCTGGGGGCGCTGTCGAAGAGATCGAGGGCGTCGGAGACGAGGCCGCGGTGGAACCTGTTGCGGCCCGGGAGCCAATCAGCGTAGACGAGATCCTCGACCTCCATCTCATGCTCAAGGGCTTCCAGGGCACCCTCACAGAGCTCATCCAGCAGCCCGACCACAGCCGCGGCTGACCGCAACCAGCGCGTCGGTGCGCGCCCTTAGCCAGGCCCGGCAGTGAGGCGCATCTACCTCGATGACGCTGGGTCGGCGCTCGTTTTGAGCGAGGTTGCTGAAGCGCTGCGCGAACTTCCGGAGGGCAACCCCTCCAGCCTCCACGCTGAAGGCCGCGCCGCCCGTGCCGCGCTTGACCGCGCTCGCGACGTCGCCGCGCTCGCTCTCGGAGCCGACCGCACCGAGATCACATTCACCTCCTCGGGCACCGAAGCGATCAACCTCGCCCTTTTCGGCGCGGCACGCCGCCTTTCGAAGCGCGGGCTGATAGTGACGTGGGCTGCCGAGCATCAGGCCGTGCTCGGCGCGATCCGCCGCCTCGAGTCAGAGGGCCATGCCGTTGAGATCGCAGCAGTCGACCAAAATGCGCGCGCTGACCCGGACTCAATCCCGCGCGGTGCGGCGCTTGTCTCGATCGGGCTGGCCAACAATGAGGTCGGATCGATCCAGCCGGTGACCGAGGTGATCGCGCGCTCGCACCAGCTTGGTGCGCTCGTCCACGTCGACGCGTGCGCCGGACCGCAGTGGATTCCGATCCCTCACGGCGCCGACATCGTTTCGTTCAGCGGGCACAAGCTGGGCGCGGATCGCGGCGGGATGCTCTTCGTGAGAGACGGGGTCCGGCTCGAGCCTGTCCTGTACGGCGGCCCGCAGGAGTGGGGCCGTCGCGCCGGTCGCGAGGATGTACCGGCTGCGGTCGCCGTTGCAACAGCGCTCGCCGTAAGTGCGCGAGAGCGTGAGGCTCGGGGATGGATCGCAGATCGTCAA